>JAJAYT010000348.1 GCA_026786085.1 Microcoleus sp. CAN_BIN18
GAGGCTTTGCGCGGCGAATACGTGGTGAAGATTACGGGTAGAGTCACCAGCCGCCCCGCAGATTCCCTTAACCCTAAATTGCCCACGGGTGAGGTGGAAATTTACGCTGACGAAATCGAGTTGTTGAATGCGGTTCGCAAACAGTTACCGTTTCAGGTTTCGACGGCGGATAATGAAAGCGTGCGGGAAGATTTGCGCTTGAAATATCGTTATTTGGACTTGCGGCGCGATCGTATGAGTCGCAATTTGCAGCTTCGCCACCAAGTCATCAAAGCTATGCGTCGCCACCTGGAAGATGCGGGCGGTTTTATTGAAGTTGAAACACCGATTTTAACGCGATCGACTCCCGAAGGTGCGAGAGATTATTTAGTTCCCAGCCGCGTCAATTTGGGTGAATGGTACGCTTTGCCGCAGTCGCCACAATTGTTCAAACAATTGCTGATGGTTTCGGGTTTAGACAGATATTATCAAATTGCCCGCTGTTTCCGCGATGAAGATTTGCGCGCCGACAGACAGCCGGAATTTACGCAATTGGACATGGAAATGAGTTTCATGTCTGTGGAAGAAATCCTCGAATTAAATGAAGGTTTAGTTTGCAATATTTTCCAAAGTGTAAAAGGCGTGGAATTGCCTCGTCCTTTCCCGCGTTTGACTTACGCAGAAGCGATGGATCGTTATGGTAGCGATAAACCGGATACTCGCTTCGGTATGGAATTAGTCGATGTTTCTGATTTGATGAAAGATTCGGGATTTAAGGTGTTTTCCGGTGCGGTGGCTGCGGGTGGAATTGTGAAAATTCTGCCGATTCCGGGCGGGAATGATGCGATTTCTAATGTGCGAATTAAGCCGGGTGGCGATTTGTTTAAGGAAGCCAGCGAAGCCGGGGCTAAGGGATTAGCTTATATCCGGGTGCGGGAGAATGGCGAAATTGATACTATCGGCGCAATTAAGGATAATTTGACGGAAGGGCAAAAACAGGAATTGCTCGATCGCACGGGTGCACAACCTGGTCATTTGTTGTTATTTGCAGCAGCCGATGTGACAACTGTCAATAAGACTTTGGATAGATTGCGTTTGGCGATTGGTAACGAATTGGGATTGATTGATAAAGACAAGATGAATCTGCTATGGGTGACAGAGTTTCCGATGTTTGAATGGAATGCTGATGAGAAGCGTTTGGAAGCATTGCATCACCCGTTTACAGCGCCGCATCCTGATGATATTGGCGATTTGAAGACTGCGAGAGCTCAAGCTTACGATTTGGTGTTAAATGGCACAGAAGTCGGTGGCGGTTCTCTGCGGATTTATCAGCGGGATGTTCAGGAAAGAGTGTTTGAGGCGATCGGCTTATCGACTGAGGAAGCTTACAATAAGTTCGGCTTTTTGTTGGATGCGTTTGAGTATGGAACACCTCCCCACGGCGGAATTGCTTATGGTGTCGATCGCCTGGTAATGTTGTTAGCTGGTGAGGAGTCGATTCGCGATGTGATTGCGTTTCCGAAGACGCAGCAAGCGCGTTGTATTTTGGCAAATGCGCCGTCTGGTGTGGATGAGAAGCAGATGAAGGAGTTGCAAGTGCGATCGACTTATCAGAAAATTGGGTTGAAAACCCTGTCCTTATAGGACGGCTTTTTGCCATTGTTAAGTAAAATAAAAAATCCATCTTCACAAATGAATATGGTAGAATAAACACATCAGACAAGATTTAAAAACCTACCCCCGGACTGGGGGAAAGTCTACGCCCAAAACATTTTTGAGGAGATATGACTACGCACTTTTTAGTGCAAACGTAGTCAGCCTGGGAACCCACGCTTGCGCGGGATATTTCGACAGAAATGTCTTAAGAATCCCCGTACCTTGATAGTCGGGGAGTGTCAAGTACCGAAATCATAAGTGTATAAAACACTTTGACAATTCTCAATAATCCTTTCCCGGAGGCGTCGGAGAAACTGCCCACAAGAAAATTCATCTGTTATCAAACAGGCATCTTCAAAAGGCTAAGCTGTTCTACATTTAAATTGTGTGTCAAAAATCAATAAAACTCTTGTGGGATGGGCTTCTAGCCCGTCCCGAATTTCTAATTTAAATGCGCAACAGCTTACCTCGGAGATTTGTTAAGAAACTCGATCGATCTGGTTTATGCCGATCGACTTGTGATAGATTTCTTAAGCCTGAGAACGGGAAAGTCCGGTGTAATTCCGGCGCTGTGCCGCAACTGTCAAAGCCAGAATGCCGATTTCAGGAGTGTCAATTTAGATTCCCTGCGTCGCACGGGGAGGAGTTTCTTTGTTAGGTTTGAGTGAATTACCGACTTGTCCGGGCCTATTTTCGGGTTCCCGAGCCCGCGACGGAATATTATCGAGGATGCGGATTCCGGGGGGAATTTTAAATGTACCGCAGTGTCGGGCGATCGCCAATTTGGTCGATCGATACAGTAGTGGCTGTTTGCAAGTCACGAATCGGGCGAATTTGCAAATCCGAGACTTGAATTCGGCAATTTATCTCGAAGTTTGGGACGATTTGCAGGAATTAGGACTCGCCTCTCGCCACGTTAAAGTTGACCCGATTCGCAATATTATGACAAGTCCGACAGCAGGGATCGATCGACAATCATTACTCGATACTCGCCCGCTAGTTCAAGCTTGGGATGATTACCTGCAAACACATCCCGAATTGTCGGAACTTTCGCCTAAATTTAGTGTGGGTTTTGACGGCGGAGAATTGGTTTCGATTCGCGCTATTCGTAATGATATTTTATTAGCAGCAGAAAGGCAAACGACTGATGCAAAAATTGTTTTCCGGCTGCATTTAAACGGTGACACAGGCATTATAATTCCAGAATCGCAATGTATTTCAGTATTGTCAGCCCTTGCTAGTGTCTATCTTGAATATACCCAAAATAAGCCTCGAATTGAAGGAAAAAAACCGCGTTTGCGTCACCTGCTAGCAGATTGGGGTATTGAAAGTTATCTGGAAAGGGTACAGCAGAATTTGTCCTTTTTCAAGAACAGGCAAGATGCCTGTTCCACAAAGAGTGAATTTGATGGTGGGGTGGGCATCTTGCCAGCCCAATCTGCCTCATGCGATCGTCATAACAGGCAAGATGCCTGTTCCACAAAGAGTGAATTTGATGGTGGGGTGGGAATCTTGCCCGCCCATTCCCTATCTGAAAAATTCATCCGCAATCACCAACATCTCGGCATTCACTCCCAGCAACAATCCGGTTTCTCCTACCTCGGAATTGTACTCCCGCTAGGTAGGCTAAATTCGCAGCAATTGCGAGATTTGGCAAATTTATCACAAACTTTTGGCAGAGGCACTCTGAGGCTCACACCTTGGCAAAATCTGTTGATTTCTGATATCCCAAACTCCCGGATTTGGGAACTCGAAAAGTCGATCGCCCGTTTGGGATTGCACTCGTCAACAACCAATTTAGACTCGTGCTTAGTTGCTTGTGCCGGCAGCACCGGTTGTGCGTCGGCGATGACAGATACTCAAAGTAACGCCCTAGCAATGGTGAAAGATTTAGCCGAAAAATTGCAGATAGATCGCCCAATTAACGTTCATTTCAGTGGTTGCGAAAAGTCCTGCGCCCAGCATTCTCCAATTGATATAACGTTAGTGGGAATTCAGATTAAACACGGAAATGAAATCATTCCAGGTTATGACATTTACGCAGGCAAAACAGATTTACCTTTTGGGCGGCAAATTTTCCAGGGTGTGAGAGTGGATCAGATTTCGAGTTATATGAACAAGTTGCTACGAATCTATCAGCGGTGTCGATCGCCCGACGAGTCATTTGGTGAATTTATCGATCGAAGTGCGATCGACCAATTGCAGAAATTACTTAGCCCAGAAAATCATTAAAACAGACAAACTATCATCATTTCCCCTTCTCTTTCTTCCTTCTTCCTCATCCTTCTTCCTTCTTCCTTCTTCCTTCTTCCCTATGATTGACTACATCCGAGACGGAACCGAAATCTACACCAAATCCTTCGCCACAATTCGCGCCGAAGCAGACTTATCAAAACTGCCGCCCGACTTAGAATCCGTCGCAGTGCGCCTAATTCACAGTTGCGGCATGACAGATATTGTCGCAGATTTAGCAGCTTCTCCCGGTGCAGCCACCGCTGGATACAACGCCCTCACCGCCGGCGCACCCATCCTGTGCGATTCCCGGATGGTGGCCGAAGGTATCACTCGCAAACGTCTCCCCGCCGACAATCCAGTGATTTGCACACTCTGGCATCCCGAAGTCCCGGAATTGGCGCTACAAATCGGCAATACTCGATCGGCCGCAGCCCTTGATTTGTGGCTAAATGACTTAGAAGGTGCGGTTGTGGCGATCGGTAATGCCCCAACTGCTTTGTTCAGACTGCTGGAAATGTTAGATGATGGAGCTCCGAAACCGGCCTTAATCCTGGGTTTCCCGGTAGGATTTGTGGGGGCGGCCGAATCTAAAGCGGAACTCGCTGCGAACAGTCGGGGTGTGCCATTTATTACAGTACACGGGCGGCGTGGTGGGAGTGCAATGGCAACGGCGGCCGTGAATGCGTTAGCTAAAAAGGACGAATTATGACTAAGACTACTGGTAAATTGTATGGATTGGGCATCGGGCCTGGCGATCCAGAATTGATTACTTTGAAAGCTTACCGGATTTTGCAGTCTGTGCCGGTGATTGCTTATCCGGCGATGGAAAATGGTAAGGTACTCGCGCGGGCGATCGTCGCTGATTACCTGCGCCCAGAACAAATTGAGATTCCGATGCCGTTGCCTTTCAGTCCGACGCGATCGTCTCAACCCTATTATGATATTGCTGCCGAGAAAATTGCCGCTCATCTGGCTCAAGGACGGGATGTGGCTGTGTTGTGTGAGGGCGAACCTTTTCTCTACGGCACTTTTATGTATCTATTCAACCGTTTGTCAGGAAAATTCACTACCGAAGTTGTGCCGGGAATTTCTTCGACGATGGCGAGTGCGAGTGCGCTGGGAGTGCCGCTGACTTACCGTAACGATGTGTTAAGCATTATGCCTGCGACGCTGGATGCTGAGGTTTTGCGCGATCGCCTGGCGGTTGTTGATGCTGCTGTGATTATTAAGCTGGGCCGACACTTTGCGAAGGTTCGGGATGTGTTGACTGAGTTGGGACAGTTCGATCGAGCTTTGTATATCGAACGCGCCACAATGCCAAATCAGGTCATTCGGGCGATCGCAGATGTCGATCCCGCAGCAGTTCCCTATTGGGCTCTCATAATGATTCCCAGCCAGCAAAAGTCTGTATCCTAATATTTCCATGCCTGAAGGCGATCGGCTTCCAGGCTTTCCCTACTTTGTTGTGCATTCTTGCCCGTTTATCCAGCATTCTGAATATTGATAGCTTAAGCTTATCGGTCTCATGAGTTAATCTGTTGTTAAGATACTTTACAAACTGAAATAAAAGGTTTATGTTGTTTACATGGCGGAACACAAAGCCGTCACGAACATTGAAAACCAAATAAAGCAATCATAAAACCATGACAGCAACCTTACAGCAGCGCGAAAGCGCCAATCTGTGGTCGCAGTTTTGTAACTGGGTCACCAGCACCGACAACCGCATTTATGTAGGTTGGTTCGGCGTCTTGATGATTCCTACCTTACTAACTGCCACAATCTGTTACGTAATCGCCTTCATCGGTGCGCCCCCAGTGGACATCGACGGCATCCGCGAACCAGTTGCTGGTTCCTTGATGTTCGGTAACAACATCATCACAGGTGCTGTTGTTCCTTCTTCAAACGCGATCGGTCTTCACTTCTACCCAATCTGGGAAGCTGCTTCCTTGGATGAGTGGTTGTACAACGGCGGCCCTTACCAATTGGTAATTTTTCACTTCCTGATCGGCATTTTCTGCTACATGGGTCGTGAATGGGAACTGTCCTACCGCTTAGGTATGCGTCCTTGGATTTGCGTAGCTTACTCTGCACCAGTTGCAGCCGCTACCGCAGTATTCTTGATTTACCCGATCGGACAAGGTTCATTCTCTGACGGTATGCCTTTGGGTATCTCCGGCACATTCAACTTCATGATCGTGTTCCAAGCTGAGCACAACATCCTGATGCACCCCTTCCATATGTTGGGAGTTGCCGGTGTCTTCGGTGGTTCTTTGTTCTCCGCCATGCACGGTTCTTTAGTTACATCTTCTTTGGTTCGTGAAACAACCGAAACCGAATCCTTGAACTACGGTTACAAGTTCGGTCAAGAAGAAGAAACCTACAACATCGTTGCAGCCCACGGCTACTTCGGTCGTTTGATTTTCCAATACGCGAGTTTCAACAACAGCCGTTCCTTACACTTCTTGTTAGGCGCATGGCCAGTTGTCGGCATTTGGTTTACCGCTTTGGGTATTTCCACAATGGCGTTTAACTTGAACGGTTTCAACTTCAACCAATCGATTATCGACTCACAAGGTCGCGTCATCAATACCTGGGCTGATGTTATCAACCGCGCTAACTTGGGTATGGAAGTAATGCACGAGCGCAACGCTCACAACTTCCCACTCGACTTGGCCGCTGGCGAAACAACGACCGTAGCTTTGGTTGCTCCTTCCATCAACGGTTAATTTTTAACTTGAGATAGACAAAAAGCGCTCCTAGAAATAGGGGCGCTTTTTGTTTGGGAAAAAATATTTTTATCGACATCCTTCTTCTTTCTATCCGTTAAATCCGTCAAATCCCGATCGCCCGCTTAGTTGCCGAACTTTCTTCCATGCTTGAATTTTTTATGACTACTATAGAATATAGCGACTAGGCCGATCGAGATAAATGTCACATACTCCACGCGCGAGATCTCATATTATGGTCTAGGATGCCCATAGTCGGATTCAGAATATGTTGGGCTTGCCGTACAGTGTTCGCTAGCAGCAATGCAATTTTCTCAATTCCAGAATCTCACCATAGACAAATGTAGCTGATCGGGAGTCGCTCCTCACCGTCCCAAGCGCTCTATCTCTAAGGAGGATTTGCATTATGAAAGATGGACAAGAAAAACGCCGCGTCTCCACAACTGCCGTTATTGCCGGTGTTTGCGGGCTGGCTTTAGTGACGGGAGGGGGCATTGCCTGGTGGACGGCGAATCGTTCGCCAACCGCAGATACGCAGTCTGTCGCTCCGACTACGGCTCCGGCGCTGTCCCCAAGTCCTGCGGAATCTCCTGCTGTAACTATCCCGGTGCCCCCTCCAACTCCTGTCCAAGTGCCACAGGCCCAAGTGCCGCAGGCCCAAGTGCCGCAGGTTCTGGTGCCAAAGTCGCCGCAGCCCAAGCCTTTGCAGCAGACTGACACCCTGACGGTGCAAGTCTACTGGATTAAAGGTGCGATCGGCAAATTTGAGGCAGTTCCTACAAAAGTAGCTGTCAAACAAGCTGACAACCCTGATGCAGTTTTACAAGTTGCTTTTAACAGTTTGTTGGCTGGGCCGAAGGATGCAAGTGTTTCCAGCGAAATTCCGCAGGGGACAAAACTCCGTAGTTTGAATGTCAAGAGTGAGGGAGTTTATGTCGATTTGTCGCGTGAATTTACTTCGGGAGGAGGCAGCAATTCGATGACTAGCCGGTTAGGGCAGATTATCTATACGGCTACGAGTTTAAAACCGAATACCAAGGTTTGGATTTCGGTGGAGGGCAAGCCTTTAGAACTTTTGGGTGGCGAAGGTTTGGAGGTAGCTCAGCCGAGTACCCGCCAAAGTTTTGACAAAAATTTTCCGCTTTAGCAATTAACAGTCATTAGTCATTAGTCTGAAGGCAGAAATTAGGGATAGGTCAGTGATAATATCGTTGACCTTTGCATCGGAATCATAATTTTCGGAATGCAGTGCGAGCAGGAGGCTGAGCGAGAGTGTTAATCGCGATCGTCGTGTTCGCAATAAGGGTATAATTCCGTAATTACCGGATTTGATATGACTCGCGACTAATGACGAATGACTACTGACGAATGACGAATTCTCAGTGCTTGGTAGTCAGGCTAAATGCCCGAAAGTGGAGGGCTTGCTGTTCGATCCGGGTGGCAAGCCGATCGCACACCATATTACACAGCTCGAAAATTAACTCGTCTTGCACCTTATAATAGGCTGAAGTGCCTTCACTCCGGCGAGTAAGGATACCAGCTTGCAGCATGAGTTTCAGGTGCTTAGAAACATTGGCTTGACTCGTTTGAGTAGCTTCTACCAACTCTTGCACGCATTTTTCGCCGTCGCGAAGCAAGTTCAAAATTCGTAAACGCATTGGCTCGCTCAAAATACTGAAATATTCAGCAACTTGTTGCACAACCTCTTGCGGGACAGGCTGGGATGACTTCATCAAACTCACCGGAGAGAAGTGATCTCGAAATATTAGCATTTATTCTGTCCATAACAATAAAGTAATCCTTCAATCCGGATTAATTCGCATCAAGATTTGACCATATTCGACAGGTTCGCCATTTTGAACTGAAATTTCCATCACTTGACCGGACACTTCATCGGCATCTATCTCGTTCATCAGCTTCATCGCTTCGATAATACAGACTGTCTGGCTGACGCTGATTCGATCGCCCACATTGACAAAAGGCGGCTCATCGGGAGCAGCAGCGCGATAAAAGGTTCCTACCATCGGTGAGATAATTGGCACCCATTTGGTATCGACAGGAGCAGGCACCGCAGCAGGAAGAGCCACAGGGGCTGTGGCAGGGGCCTGGGGCAGAGCCGCTCCTAAATTTTGCGGGGCAGCATCCAGTGACGCGGCAGTGGCGCTAGGATCAGCACCCAGGGCGATCGTCGGAGCGACTGTCACTGTCGCAGGGAGCGCAGCAGCAGCACCTGGTGAGTTTGCCAGAATGCCTTTGCGTACTGTCAGTTCAAGCTCCCCACTTTTTAACGTCAGTTCCGAAATGCCAGTTTTGTCTAAAACAGTTAGCAGTTCGCAAAGCTGGTTTAAGTCTAATTGCACAGCAGATTCAAGGGTAATTAAGAATTGGGAATTGGGAATTGGGAATTGGGAATTGGGAATTGGGAATTGGGCGCAGCGGCGGTACTCCACCGATTTAGGAGGCAAAGAGATAGTTTTAAGCTTTGAGTGCTGAGTTTTGAGTTAATTCCCAACTCAAAACCCATAGCTCACAACTCGTAACTCCTGCCAAGAGTGTTTATTCTCGTCCAAGATACTTGTCTTCACGAGTATCAATCCGAATCCGTTCTCCAATGGAAATAAATAGAGGAACCATGATCTGAGCCCCGGTGGAGAGGATGGCGGGTTTACTGCCACCCGTAGCGGTATCTCCTTTGACTCCGGGATCGGTTTGTATCACTTCCAAGACAACAGAGTTGGGCAGTTCCACTTCCATGATTTGGTCGTTCCAACGCAGAATGTTGACCTCCATCCCTTCTGTGAGGTATTTGACACGATCGCCTATTTGCTTGGCTGTGAGGTTACTTTCCTCGTAAGTTTCCATATCCATAAAGACGAACTGGTCGCCTTCTTTATAGGTATGCTGCATGGCGCTCTTTTCGAGATTGGCTTGAGGCAGAGTCTCGCCAGCCCGGAAGGTGTTCTCTACTACGCTTCCGGTTTGAACGTTTTTGAGTTTTGTCCGCACAAAAGCCGAGCCTTTTCCTGGCTTGACGTGGAGGAAGTCAATCACCCGCCACACGCCGCCATTCCATTCAATTGAAACACCTGGTCGAAAGTCGTTACTAGAGAGCATATAAATTTTTGCGTGCAATGCCGTCGCCAAGCGGCACGGGGGAACTACAGTCAGCTTAAAGCCGCAGTCTAGCTGACGGCATCAAAAAGCAATTGGCATTTTATTTTACCGTTGAAAGGGAGTTTTAGATAGAACGCAAAATATCGAGACATTCTTCTGCTACGGCAGCTTAGAGGGCGATCGCGCGCTGTGGGAAGATAATAACGGTAATAAAACTTAAACTTATGCTGCATTGGTCTAATTTCTCGATCGATACGTGCAAGCGCTGGGTCAAAACCGGCGTCTTAGCACTCCTCCTCTTCACCCTTTCCCTGAGTTTCAGTTCGGTATCCCATGCCAAACGCCCTAGCAGCAGTATGCCTGCGGGAAATGCGATTACGGACGGCCGGGCGTTGCTACGCTTTGCTCTACCTCTTGACAATCAGACTGTGCGAGAGTTGCAAATCAGTCTCGAAGATATTGGCAACCACATACGTTCTAAACGTTGGGGGCCGATTAGCAGTGATGTCAGTAAGGCTTCGAGAATTCTAAATCTCCGGGAGTCTGACATTTTAGTCAGTATTCCCGATGCCAAAAAGCCGGAAGCTCAAGCCCTACTTGTACAAATCAAGGAAGGAATTTCCCTACTGGAAAAAGCTGTTGAGACTAAAGACAGGGAAAAAGTGATTGATTTGAAAGCCAAAATACTCGATTCGGTTGGCGAAATCGAAGAGTTGATGGTGACCAAGTTTCCGTTTGAAGTCCCGGCAAAGTATGATAATCTGCCTCAACTGAAAGGTCGCGCTACGCTGGCTTTGGAAACGGACAAAGGGCAAATTACGGTTGTGCTTGATGGCTACAGTGCGCCGGTGACTGCTGGTAATTTTGTCGATTTGGTCGATCGAGGTTTCTATAATGGCTTACCATTTATTCGATCGGAAGAATCCTACGTACTACAAACAGGAGACCCCGAAGGCAAGGATATTGGTTTTATTGACCCTGCTACTGGCAAATACCGGAATGTGCCACTAGAAGTGCTAGTCATAGGCGACAAGGAACCTGTCTACGGCATTACTCTAGAAGATGCAGGGCGTTATCGAGACGAGCCTGTTTTGCCTTTTTCGGCTTACGGTACTGTGGCTATGGCCCGTACTGAAACTGACCCTGATAGCGCTTCTTCGCAGTTTTTCTTTTTCTTATTTGAGCCAGAACTAACGCCCGCTGGTCTGAATTTGTTGGACGGTCGTTATACTGTTTTTGGTTACATGATTGAGGGAAAAGAAGTTTTGGGTCAACTGAAGCAGGGAGACAAGATTATATCTGCTAAGGTAATTAAAGGGATGGAAAATTTGGTAAAACCTCAATCTTAATGAATGCCGAGAGTGAAGGCGATTGAAATCGCGTCTACACAAACAAAGCCCGCCTCTGCGGGCTGAAATGACGGCGAGAGTGAAGGTGATTGAAATCGTGTCTACACAAACAAAGCCCGCCTCTGCGGGCTGAAAGAATATTTTTTTATAGCGTTATTGAAATCAACAATTTTATTAAAAATATGGCAATTTTAGAATTTTTATTAGTAATTGGCATGAGTGGACTTGTTGGTTTATTTATTACAAATAATCTGAATAAAAACAAGCAAAAACGACGGTTAGATGAGGCATTTTATCAGTTATTGGAAAATCAAAATAGTCAAATTTCGCTAATTCAACTGGCTGCTAGCGCTAGGGTGGAGGCTGAAGTTGCTCAGCAGTATTTAGACCGACAAGTGAAGATTTTTTCGGCGATTTTAGATGTGGATGATGAAGGAGATACTTTTTACAGATTTCCCAGGTTACGCTTGCCGCCGAGTTCGAGTAAGGAATGGTAAAGCAGTTGACAGTTGACAGTTGACAGTTGACAGTTAACAGTTAATCTTTTTGCTGGATAACGTAAAGCTTTGTAACAAATTCCGTGTCTTTGCATAAAAAGTCGATCGCGCCTCAGATAGATACACAGGGAAGTCGTTCTCTACTCCCCAAAGGGACTAGACCAACTTGATGACAAAATCTGAGGTGCACATGAAAAGATTCGCAAAAATGCTTGAACAAGCTCCCCTGAAAGGGTTTGTGCAAAGTTGTCTGTCGCTGACTGCTTTCACCGTATTGGGATTTACCGCAGTTGAACCGGTAAATGCCGCCAGTCTCCATACTGGTTTCGCTTCCTATGCGATTACCGACCTCGGCCAAACCAATACCTACAGTGTAACCAATTCTGGACAAGTGCTAGTTAGTAATGGTGTTGCTGGGGTGTGGGAAAATAGTCAGATAACTGAAATCAAAGACACCACTTGGGCTTACCAAATGAATAGCTCCGGCCAAGTCGTGGGTCGTTATCTGAGTGAAAATTGGACGGATAATGCCTACCTGTGGGAAAACGGTCAAAGGACTGACCTCGGTTATTTTGGTGGCATCAGCAGTTTAGCTAGCGACATCAATGAGGCTGGACAAATAGTTGGTAAATTTAACATTACCAAAGAGAAATTTAATCCCTTTTTGTGGCAAAACGGCCAGATGATCGATTTAGGTACTCTTGGTTTCAATGGAGGAGCTCATGGTATCAACAATCAAGGACAAGTAGTTGGTTATTCGGGTCTGGCTTTCGGTATAACTCATGCTTTCCAATGGGAAAATGGCAAGATGATTGACCTGGGAACTCTTCCAGGGTATAACGGCAGCACAGCTTATGATATCAATGATGCTGGTCAGGCAGTTGGTGCTTCATCAAATAATATCACTAAGCAAGAGCGCGCTACTTTGTGGTCAAATGGTCAAGTTACAGATTTGGGTACTCTGGGTGGCAATAAAACTGCTGCGGTTGATATTAACAATAAAGGCCAAGTAGTCGGTTTTGGTAACACTACTGGCGATGGTGGATTGGCTCATGGTTTTATCTGGGAAGATGGCAAGATGGCTAATATCAATAGCCTGATTGCTGCGGATTCTGGCTGGTTTTTACAGCAAATAAATGGCATTAACGATAGCGGACAATTGGTAGGCCAAGGTATTAACAGTGCGACGGGAAAGCAGCATGGTTTTCTGCTAAATCCGATTTGCGGTAGTTCTCAGCGAAATCCGTTGTTACCTGATAACTTTGAGGATGGTTGGCATAGTTTTAGTAATGTCGCCAATCGACTCTGGTTCGATCCGCCAACATCTGCTGGTTTTACTTTCAAAATCGGCGATGATGTGGCGAATGGTGGTGGCGGAGGGACTGGTGATGGGTGTATTGTTGACAAAAGCTCGTTAGCCGTTAATCCCAATCCAAACGAACCCTCGCTATTTACCAAAATCCTCGGTTTACCCAGCGGTATTGATGCCGATGAACTTTTTTCTGTCTTAGTTGGCGGCCGAGAAATCGGCAAATTCAAGCCTAACGAAGTTGTAGATTTTGTGGCTTTACTCGGTTACGGCGTATCGGAATTTCGCGTCGCTGGTATCGATGCAGCAATTGATCCAAAAAATCCTTTAGCTTTCCCGATCAAGTTGGAATCGAATCGCGATAAATTTTCGTTTAAGATGCGGGCTGATTCTGCTGAAGCTGTTCCTGAACCTTCCGAAATTGCGGGATTAGTAACATCTGCTGCTTTTTTGGCTGGCCTAGTGCTCAAGCGGAAACGGAAATTAGCGGCGATTGATTTGGTAGAAGATTCGGCGATTGATTCGGCGATTGAAATCGCTTCTACACAAACAAAGTCCGCCTGCGCGGACTAAGAAATTAGAACTGATTCGGCGATTGGATCGGCGATTGGATCGGCGATTGAAATCGCTTCTACACAAACAAAGTCCGCC
>JAJAYT010000349.1 GCA_026786085.1 Microcoleus sp. CAN_BIN18
CTGCCAGCAAATTGCTATAATTAGCTCGATCAAAAGTAAGGGTCATTTTTCCATTTATCTTTATCGTATTCAGCGTGGGTTAGGAAATATTTGTAATAAACAGTTTGGGTTTCGTAGTCGATGCCGACAATCAGGCGATATTCGTTACCTTTGATATTAAATACAGTGAAATTTCCCACTGCTTCGGCATCCCGGTAAATCTTGCGAACATCCTCCAAGTTCTGCCATTCTGCTTTTTTGACAGTCGCATACCAGCTATCAATTGGTTTTTTGACATCGGGATAGATGGCAGCATCGTCACGGAGACTGCGAATCGAGATTAGGTGCATGGATTTTTAATATCTTTTGTTGTATTTTCATAGTTGACCTGCTTCCACCCACTGCGTTGTTTTGTTGTTTGCTACTATCTTTATGCTCTCATTCTGAGAGAAAAATGTCAATAGCCGATCGCCCTCTATCTGAGAAATTCTCAAGAAAGGAGGCAATTCAGGGTTTTTGCAGAAGTCCTGCACATGAGGACAACTCCGACAGCGATTTCGATGCCCATCGGATGCAGTCAGAGGAAAAATAACTCAAAAGCTTAGCTGATTATTGTTGAATTATACTCTCAAATTGCGGCGCTAAAAAAGGGATTTTTACCTATTGACTTTAGTTGATTTTTGTGTTATATTTTATATAATGGGAGTGGTGACTTAAATTTAAAAATGGTCACCACTCCCATTATCTAATAATACCTTATCGACGCGGCAATGTCAAGCTTTTTACCCCAAAAAAAAGGGCGATTTTTCAAAATTTTACGAAAAAATAATCAGAGGGGATGGGTAAACCCGCCCCTCCCACGCGACCGGATTTGATTGGGCAAAACTCAATCCCACAATTGAAATTGTACAACCCAATGCTGGACAAAAGCCGAAATGCGATCGCGCCGAGTTTCAAAAGTAGCAGCAATCCAAATAAATACAATCCCAAAAGCCAAACCAATCGCCCATTTGATCAGCGGATAGTCAAAAATCAGCACCACCAACTGATAGAAAACATTGATTAAGAAAATTCCGGTCCCCACAAACAAACACGCCCGCACTCGCAGCGCCAAACCCGCTGCAATCGCCACCAAACTAAAACCTCCCGCCACTAAGCCGTTGCTTTGCTGAGTCAAAAGAGGCAATCCGCAAATCAGCCCAGTGGCGAGTATTCGCAGAGTGTGACGCAGTGGTTTTTGTGCTGGTAGTTGCAAAGTGCGATCGAACTGAGCAACATAAAGGAAAGAAAGCCCTAAAGGAGTAAAGTACCACTCCGGCTGAGTCAATCCCATTTGTCCAAACCACCTGAACAATATCCAGTCAATTATTGCCACACTCACGTAGGTAAAACGGACTTCCTGTTTTTCCCAAGCTAGGAAAACATAAAACGCGGCAGCTATCAGCAAGCTAATCGGATAAAACTTAGCCGGACTTTCCAAAATAGCGACTATGGGAATCAGGGAAGCAATTATTTGCCAAGGTTTTTTTGACCAACCCCAGTTATCCCAAGGCAAAATGTAAATGAAATAAGCGAATAGAGAAGCGAAGGCAACTTTCCACGGCCCCAGTGGCCCGGAAATGTACTTGACGAAAGGCGTATTTATCCAATAAAGCCGGATGCCAAAGGCTTCTAGCCAACCTAAGTAAATCCAAATTTCTGCCCATTGGCGATCGACATTATTGCGCCCTTGCAAGAAAGCGTATTGAACTAATAAAGTACCAGTGACTAATCCTAAATTAAGACCGGATTTGATAACATTTCCAGAGGCTGAAATTAGTAGAAAACTGCTCACAACCCAGTGCAAGTGAGCAAATATTTTTGATTCAGTATTAGTTAAGCGCAAATAATTGCTCAGCCAAGGAGATAAAATGCGATAGATATAGGTTAAAGTTGTGCCGAGAGTTGCCAGCACAATTAAGCCGTCGCCAAAAGCTCCTCCCGGTGCTCTGAAAAGTTGATATAGTAGAGATTCGTAAGCAGCAACCGACAGGCCAATTAATCCTAAATAAACCAAAGGTTTAAATTGTTGTTCCCGCCTACCAATGCCGATCGCGATTAAAGACGCACCTAACGAAATTAAACCCGTTCCATTGGTAAATGTGTGCGATCGCAAAATCAAGCCCAACAACCCGTAAAGCAGAGGTATAACGTGAATGCTGGGTAAAATTTGGCGATCATCGGGATTGCGCCGGCGCCACCAATCGCCCAACAATTGGGTAAATAAGCCGATCGCAATATTCGCCACTGCCAAATTAATCGTATTACGTCCAATAAAACTCAAACCGACTGCTGTCAGCAACTCCAAACTCCAAGCCAAAGCATAAATTGCCAGCGGGGAAAGTTGACGGAAACTTCGGAAAACAATCGCAGCCATGATTACCAAAGTAGCAGCTAATACTTGAACAGAAGGCGAGAAACTGAGGGTACTGCGTGTGTAGATATCATAGGAATAAACAGTGATGTTTGTTAACAGCAAGCCTGCGAGTAAGATTGCCCAACCATCTAAAGCTCGATCGTAAATTTGAGCTAAGGTCGAAGGTTCACGCAGACTGCTATAATAACGAACAATCGTGCTGCGAAGCAACCAGAGACACAAAAGTGCGATCGCCCCAGCAATTGCCCAAGCCCAACCAGACAAAAAGCCTAATTGATAAATCACCGCAGCTACGAAACTCAAGCCAAACCCGACGCCAATTGCAGCCGCTGGAAGCTCAACTAAATAGTAAGTATTGACTAACATCAACACCGCCGCAAAACCCAAACCAATTAACCTGTATCCCGGCAAATCAAAAATCAGAAATTGTGCGAATATTAGGGCGATCGCGCTGAAGGTACTGGCGACTTGTTTGTGAGGAACCTCAGTATATTTAGCAACAGCAGTCAAAGCCAAAGGAGTCACCAGCCAGAGCAAACTCCACTGAGGGCGATCGGCAATAGCTGAAAGACTGCTTTGCAACAGAATAAAGCTAAATCCTGCTAATACTAATCCCAAATACCAGGCACTTTGAAAGCAGGAAGGATGAAAGCGCCAAGACGGAGATGCTTGTTGAAAATTTGCCGCTTTCATCTTGACAAAAAACACCCATTCAGCTACCATCAAAACTAACAAAATAGCAGCCCACACTTCAGGAGTCTGGTTTCGGAAGCAGAAGTCAATTCCCGAACAGATTGCGGATAAACCAGTAATATGCGTCAGGTAAACTAAACTTGCGGGATCTCGCTGTTGACGAAGATCGGGAGTAGGTGGTGAAATTTGACGGGAATTATCCGCGACTGCATATTTCCAAGTTATCCAACCTAAGATTAAAGTAGAACCTACTAAATTGATCGATCGCCAAAACGGATTGACTAAACTAATAACAGTTAAAACACTCCCGAAACCGAGATCAATATTTTCGCCAAAACGGGCAAGTTGAAACTTTCGCGATCGGTGGAGCCACTGCGCCGCACTTACCGTTAAAATTAAATAAGGCAACAGTACAACGCCCCAAAAAGCCCAAGGAGTTTGTTGAGAATTTGTAAGCTGAGTTAAAGATGCCACAAATTGTGTTTGAATCCCAACCGGAATAACTCGCCACAACAGCCAAATGCTCTGAAGTCCGACTGCAAAAAGCATTAGCAAGTCAAGCTTTTGCCAAAACCGCACTAAGCGATTATAGAAAAACCAAATAGCTAATCCGCTAATTGCGATCGCCTGTAGCGGAATTTCGCGAAAACAAACCAGCCACCCCAAACCCAACAAAGCCCCTCCGGCTAACTGCCAGTTAAAAAAGTTGGTGGGATTTTGCTGATCTGATGTATTGTTTTGAATAGTCTCGGATACCAGGGGTTGCTGCCAATCGAGCCATGCTAAAAGCACGCCGCAAATCCCCAAAGCTAAACCCATTTCAGCGATATTCAAATTCTTGACAAAAATCGCCCGACCGAGTAAAATTCCTAAAGAATAAGCTACTAAAGCTGCTCTTTTGTAAGTCAAAAAATGTCGGCTATAACTGAAAGCAGTGGCAATAGTTTCAGCGCTGCTGCCGCGTTGAATAGATTGCAAGCGTTGTTGCTGAACTTGATAAACTGTAGCAGCAGCCGTTCCCACCGTACCCAAATAAACCGCAGCCAGGGAGAAGCCTGCTAATGCCCAACCCCACTGCAAATAACTCAATCCCAAATGATTTAGGGCGATCGATCGAGTTAAGTTTTTTCCAAACAAACTTTGATACTGGGATTTGATAATCCTGCTAGTTATCCAAGTCAAAAGGAGTGCTGCTGCGATTGCTACCCCCCAATTCCAAGGATACCGCCACAATCCAAAACTATCCATCGCCCAAAAATTGATCGGTACTAGCAACAGCGTCACTTCTTGCAAAGTTTGAGCAGTCAAGTGCAAATTAGGCTGTTGTTTTGCCCAACTGCTAATCGCCCAAAAAGTTAAAGTATAAGCTAACAAAACTGCATATTGTCCGGCCGCCGGAAATCTTTCCCACTGACTAGCAGCTAAGACTCCTGATGAAACAACTACCATTAACACGCCTAAAAACAATAGCCACACGACACTAATTTCGGCTATTAGCGAGTGCAAAATTTGAGCTATAAAATTCGGGGTTTGAGCAGTTTCTGTGGGCGTAGCAATGCTTTTTGTGCTGGTAGGTGA
>JAJAYT010000350.1 GCA_026786085.1 Microcoleus sp. CAN_BIN18
CATTATGCCGCTGCTCGCTGTCACAAAAAAACACCTAAAATATCACCTATTATTGAGATATTAATCACATGAATTTTAAGCAAAACAGCCGATATTTAAAAGTATGGTGTTGTAGAATTTATTTAAGATAGATTGTTGGGAGTGTGTAAAAATGGCAGTTAAACCTTGCAGTAAACCTTTAAAATCTAATCCGTTTACCACTTACCGCGACCCGATTACAGGCAAATGGATGGTAGTGAATCCTAGTTTGTCTAAAGCAGTTGAATTTGTAGGGTGTGCACTGCGCACCGATTGAATTTGTAGGGTGTGCACTGCGCACCAGTTATTTTACCTATTGACGCGCTACTTATATTCGTAAGGTGCGCATTGCGTACGCTACATAATTACATATTTGGAAGGTGCGCAGTGCACACCATACATACTACTTTTAAACATTGCTCATCTCTTTTTGTAGTTCCAAATATCGATAGAGATATTCCGAAATTATCCCGTGCAAAAACAAGTCACGTGCCGCATTAAAAGGACTGTTTGGTGCTAGCGGATGGCGGTTGATAATTACATGATTCCAGTCACAATTTCCGGTAATTTCGCTGATGTATAGTCCGAAGTTTTCATCTAGCTGAAGCGACATCACGGCTCGCGCAAATTCGTCGCTAGTCAAACACAAAGAATAAAACACTTTAAACAATTCGATCGCAGATTCTAAATCCAGAATTTTCAGCCACCTGCGTTTCTCAATATCTATTTCAACTTCTATAGGTTGAATGCTATCATAATTAATCCCCCGTTTTTTGACAGCCTGCAACCAGTTGGAATTTGTCAGCATTGCTTGGTTGTAATCCCAGACAAAGTTATACAGAATTAAGTCGTGTTCTAGAAACGCATTGTCAGCTAAATCGCTAACTGTGCGCGGATAAAGCTTTGACTTTTCTATCTGCGTGTCGGGGCCGTTATCAATCAAGAAGTTGATAATGTTAGAGCCCGCGTTGATGTGCCGCACAATTAAATAACAAGCTTCTGGCGAAACAAAGTTATTTAGGAAAAATGCAGCCGATTTGTGCATTAATGTGTAAGCGCGAAATTGAAAGGGCAATAGGCGCTTGGTTGTCATAATTACCGCCAGCAACAAGTTAGCAATAATTTTAATCGGGATGAGCAAATAACTGCGAGTCCAGCTTTGCAAATCCCGGATCATGTATGCTTTTGCGACTAAATCTACCGGAATCGATCGATCGCAAAACAGCACATCCCAAACATTCGGATCTCGGCGGTTGTAGGGTTTGGTAGCATAAGGGATTGTCCGCTGATCGGGGAGATTTTCGATATCTTGTTTTTGCAGCTTTTGCATTAGCGAATTTCCTCCAATTGCAGCAAATATAAACGAGCAGTGACACGAGCAGTTTTGACAATGCGGCGGGCGATATCATCCGTCATCCATTCAGCATTAATCAAATTTTCTAATTTAGCTAAATGGGACTCATCATTAGCTCCATGATAAGCTAAAAATGATACTTGTTCGTCTTGCAAACCGAGAGTTTCTTTAATTTCTTTTGCCCACTTTCCCGCCAACCGATTTCCCAATCCCTCGATAATAAACATACTCCCAATTAAATCGACTGGATTTTCTCGCGATGCTTGCTGGAAGATAAAAGCTGACAGTGCTTCGCTACCAATATTCTTATCATATTCCACGATTTTTGACAACTCGCCGCCGACAGAAACATAATTCCGTTCTAGCATTTGATAGTCGCGGTGTTCGTCTTGGGCATGGCCGATAAAAGTCGATCGCAAACGAAAGTCAGTCATGTTAGAAGCAGCGCGCGCAATCCAGCGAGCTCCCTCGACAACTTGCGGGCGGAGATTGCACAGCAAAGCTTGATAGTCTTCTATTGTAAACTCTCCCCGGTACAATTTGCGGACAATGGGAACGGAACGAATTTCGCGATCGAACTTCAGCCAAATCCAGGCTAACTCCCGCAACAAATAAGCTTGCGGAGAGTTGTGGATTTCCGGCTTAACGTTTTCGAGAGGCGAAGGTGCGGGAACATCCACGGATTTAGACATTTGAGAAATCATAGGTTTATTGGTAGTTTCCACAGCAGTTAACATCATGTATGCAGTTGTAAAGCGGCCGCTTTCTGGAACAAAACAAAAGATTTTTTGTCCAGGCTGCAACTTGCCTGAATTGAACAATTCCTCTAACATCAAATAAATCGCAGCGCAGCCTGTATTTCCCCGCGAGTACAAGTTGGTAAACCATTTTTCTTCAGGAATCATGCAGCCTGCTTGTTCGAGAAGTTCGACAATTTGTCCCCGGAAAAAGTGAGACGAATAGTGGCACAGCAGCCAGTCGATTTCCTGCGGACAAACTCTCCCTGTTTTAATCAAGTGCAGCCAACCTTCTACGCCTAATTTCATTACATTGTCTAGCAATCGAATGTTTTGCCGCAAGTCAAAAGCTCCGGCTGTGGCTGCATCAAGGTAGGAGGAATAATCTAACCAGCTTTTGGTTGCTGTTTCGTTTGCCAATCCTGAATACATACAAACTGGATAAGCGTTGGCGTGGGAAATTAGCTCGATCCATTCTATTTTTAAGCTAATTCCTGCGGCATTCGGATGGTTTTGGAGCAAAAATGCTCCCGCGCCGTCGGAGAGCATCCAACGCAGAAATTCTGTATCGAAAGGTAGGGGTTTTCCGGCTTGGACTGATGTTTCTGCTTCAAATTTGGTGTTTTTGAACAGGCGCGAGGGAAATTCGGAGGCTACGGCGATTGCTGTTTGTTTTTTGCCGAGTTCGAGTTGAGATGTGGCGTAATTTAAGGCGGTAATTCCGGCACAGCAAACTCCTTGAGTTGAAACTATTTCTAGGGGAGATAATTCGGAAAGTTCGCCGTGTACTGTGCTGGCAAATCCCGGTACTAATAAGTCTGGTAAAGTGGTGGCGCAGGCTAATAAGTCGATCGCCCCTGGTTCCAAATTTGCCTGGGCGATCGCATCCCGGACGGCCAACGCTGCCATTTGGCTGTTAGAATACAGTGTTTGCTGCTGTTTGTCGATCGCGTAATAGCGCTGTTTAATCCCGTTGCTGTTGAGAATGCGCTGTCTGACTCTCGAAGGGCGCGAGGAAATTTTGCCTAGATACTCTTCCATCTCATCATTATTAATCGGTTCCCCCGGCAAAAATTTTCCAATCCGATTGATATAAGCACTGTACATGACGTAAACCTCTAAAATTGCTAATTTAGTCAGATTTGTTATTTTGCTAAATCCAGCCAGAAAACATCTAAAATTGATTGTGCTTTGTGAAGTCGTGAACTTGCAAGGAGCAACCAGTTATATTGTAGAGTCGCCGGAAATCAAGCAAGTTGAACAACAGCGACAAGAAGTAACCTGAAGCGGGGTGAAGTTTTTTGGAAAATTAAGCCAAAATATATAACTAGAGTTCCTTTCCTGCTTCCCGACTGAAATGGATATTGAAAAACTAGATGCTTGGTATTCTCAATC
>JAJAYT010000351.1 GCA_026786085.1 Microcoleus sp. CAN_BIN18
ATATAGTCGCTGCCACTGCTGTCTATCTAGGCTAACTAATCGCAATTTTTGGCTCAAATTCATAGCTTTATTTCTCTCTACTCAACCATTCTACCTTATTCTATACTCTTCGAGCGGGAAGGGAGTAGCGACGCACCTTACAAACATGGTCAGTGGAAACAACCCTCCGTTTCACTCCGCCCAACACTTCTTTTTGTAGCAATAGTTTATAGAAATGATATTAAATCAGGCTGGGATTTCAGTAGAGGATTTTTTGAATAATCTGTAGGGGGTAATTTGAACTGTTACCGAAGGAAAGATTGTGGCAGAAAAACTAACTTTTAAATACGATGCTGTCGGCGATATTCTGTACATTAATAAGTGTTCGCCTTATACAGAGCAAGAATCGCAAGAACTAGACTATGGAATTGTTGCTCGTCTCAATCCTGAAACTGAGGAAATTGAAAATATAGAAGTTATGTTTTTCTCGAAGCGGTTGTTAGAGAGTAATGTATTTGAATTGCCGATTGTCACAGACTTGCACGCTTAGTCTGAAGGCTTGAGGCGGTATCGGTGCTCATCGCGATCGCAACAAGCCAGCTAACCAGGTTATGCAGCCATTTGAGTTAACAGTCTCAAGCTTTGATGGAAAGGGCGATCGCTTAATGCAAACATCTGGGATATACTGGTATGTACACGATCGTTTAACAAAAATGAACTGGCAAGAATATATCACTATCAACCTCAAGGTTTGTCATGGGAAACCTTGCATCAAAGGAACTCGAATTATGGTGTCAGTTATCCTTGATAACTTAGCGGATGGACTGACAGCCGAAGAGATTGTCGCCGAATATCCACCGCTTAAATTAGAAGATGTAAGGGCTGCGATCTCCTATGCTGCGGCACTGACAAGAGAAGAAGAATTATTGCCACTTCGATGAGTACAATGCTGATAAAATTAGATGAAAATATGAGTGTCGCGCACGCTGAGTTTTTGCGACAAGCGGGTTACGATTGCGATCGCGTCACAGATGAAGGGCTATCGGGTGCTGATGACGAGATTGTATGGCAGCAAGCTTGTGCTGAGGGACGTTTTTTTATCACCCTAGACTTAGACTTTTCCGATGTCCGCCGCTTTGGGCCAGGGACTCATCCGGGTATATTATTGTTGCGTTCTCGCAGTCGTAGCCGTCAGTTAGTGCTTGATGTGCTTTCCCGTGTTGTCAGCGAACAACCTCTAGAAACTTTGCAAGGCTGTTTGGTAGTTGCAGATGAAATGCAGACGCGAATTCGCAGGCCACCAGTTTAAACGCGAGTAGTTGATAACTTTTTTAGGAAAGTGCGATCGATCTTTTGCCAATCAGTAAATTCTACTTTGATTGCAAGAATATTGATTGCAGATTCCGTATCCACAATGGTTATACCAAATTCACAAAATCTTGCTATAACCATTGTGTAGGGTCGAGTGTAACGCCAGGTGCGTTGCTCAACCCAACAATTAATCGGAACTATTTATCTAGCACCGATGTTTAGAATCCACCACCCATGTTTGGTACCTCATCACTAATTAACATTATTATTATGCGTGTATAAATAAAGTTGTGTCAAGCCGGATAAGATCGGAAAATGTCGGTAGTTTTATCAATCACAGTTTAGAAAAAAGTCATAGTTTATCTGGTAATATCGGAAAATGTCGGATACAATAGCTAAAACCCGCACACCACCACGATCGATGGACGCTGAAGAAATCTTAAAATTTGCCGACAACCTTGTTTTCACCAAGACTGGAAAACACCTCGACAACGTGCAAGAGGCTATATTGCTTGGTGCTTGGCAAGGTCAAAAATACCCGAAAATCGCAGAGGAAGCTCATTGTAGTGAAGGTCATGCTAGGGATGTTGCCTCGGAATTATGGAAAATATTTTCAGATGTATTAGGTGAAGCAGTTAACAAATCTAATTTTAAATCCACCTTGAAAAGGTTCCAATTTTCTAATGTTTCATCAGCTATCGGTAACGCCTTTGTAGGGATTGGGAATATCAATCTCTGTGGAGACACTTTACACTCTCCAGAAGTTCCAAAAGACCGATCGCCCTCAACGCCAGAAAACACCCAACCCGAAATCCGCCAAGACTTAAAAGACGCACCAGATATCACCTCATTATTCTACGATTCCCTACGGGATAGCTTCGCTTCACGCACATCCGAACTCGCCACCCTACAACAGTGGATCGTACACGATCGCACCCGCCTAGTCGCAATATTAGGACTCAGCGGAATTGGCAAAACCAATCTCGCACTCCACCTCATCCCACAAATCCAGCATCAATTTGAATATGTAATTTGGCGAAGTCTCGGCACATCCCCAACCCTCCATAATACCCTAAAAAGCCTACTTAAATTTTTATCTAATCTACCAGAAACCGAATTGCCAACAAGCACCGATGAACTGCTATCGCTGCTAATCGACAAATTGCGATCGCACCGCTGCCTCATCATCCTAGACGACATCCAAACAATTCTCAGCAGCCGACAAATAGCAGGCAATTATCGACCAGAATATGAAAATTACAGCACCCTATTCAAACGTATTGGCGAAACTTGCCACAACAGTTGCTTAATCGTCAATAGTTGGGAACCGCCTAGAGAAATTGTCGCATTAAACAGAGAAAACGCCCGCGTTCGCACCTTGCCACTCGACGGTTTAGGTGCAGCAGCAGGCGAAATACTCAGAGAAAAAGGTTTACTCGAACCGGAGAAATGGGAAACCCTGATTGACACTTACCGAGGCAATCCCTTGTGGTTGAAAATAGTTGCAGCCATGATTCAAGAATTATTTAGCGGTCGAGTTGCCGAATTTTTGAAATATGATACGCTATTCTTGGGAGAGGAATTGAAAGCAAGATTGCAGCAGCAGTGCGATCGCCTATCAGACTTAGAAAAACAGGTAATGTGCTGCATCGCGAATGAAATCGAGCCTGTTTCTATTTCTAAATTGCTAGAAAATGTGCAATTATCGCCGGACGATTTATGCAAGGCGCTGCTATCCTTGGGAAATCGAGCATTAATTGAAAAAGCAGAACAAGATAATCAAGCGCTGTTCAGTTTATCGCCCGTGGTGAGACAATTTGTGAAAACTGAATATTGTCGCGAGGGAAAATGAGATGCAATTTGTAACAATAAAATAGTGACGATACCTCAATCAAACTGCTACAATTATTAGATATAGGACTTGCGCACCGATGGTCAGAAACCGGGTTTTTTTACGAAAATACGCGTTGTGGCTCACAGATTAGGTAAAAAACCCGGTTTCTTTGGGCTGATGCGTAAGTCCTGAGATAAATAATCTAAATTTAATTAACTATTACCGCTATGACTGCTTCTAAAACAAAAGCCTCGACCATAGCCAATCGACTGCCAGACCACACTCAACTGCCAGAATCTGAGGGAGATACAAACTATACACCAATAACCGATCGCCCTCCCGACCACACTCAACTGCCAGACGAAGACGGTACATTTGTGAAAAACTTTCAGGAGCATCCCCAAAGCATTCTGTTGACTGATGCCATCACCCCGCGATTGCAGCAGCGCCATCCCGACAATCAATATTGCATAGGTCAAGATTGCGGCATTTATTGGCGTTTAACAGACCCGACAGACAAAGGAGCTGAAGCACCCGATTGGTTTTATGTTCCAAACGTGTCGCCATTAGTTGACGGTCAAATTCGGCGTTCTTACGTGATGTGGTACGAAGTTATCGCACCTTTAATTGTCATCGAATTTGTTTCGGGCAACGGCTCCGAAGAACGAGATGCAACTCCTAAGACTGGCAAGTTTTGGGTTTACGAACAAGCAATTCGTGTGCCGTTCTACGCTATTTATGAAGTGAGTCGAGCTAGCGTAGAAGTGTATCAGTTGCTAACAGGTAACTATCAGTTATTGCCAGCCAACGATCGCGGACACTATCCAATTGGGCCTTTGGGTGTGGAATTAGGAATTTGGCAAGGACAGTATCAAAATGCCGAACTGCCTTGGTTGCGTTTTTGGGACGCAGAAGGCAATTTGTTGCTGACAGGTGGAGAACGAGCCGAACAAGAGGGACAGCGAGCCGATCGCGAGCAACAGCGTGCCGACCGCGAGCAACAGCGTGCCGAACAAGAGCAACAGGAGAAAGAATTGGCTCAACAACAGGCCGAGCAAGAACGACAGCGGGGCGATCGACTGGCGGCTCAATTAAGAGCTTTGGGTATCGATCCTGAGTAGACAAGACGGCGGTTGAAACCGCTTCTCGTCAAACGATGTCCGCCTCCGCGTAATTAATATAATAACTTATTTTTCACCGCCTTTGTCTACAACCCGCGGCGGGGGTTTTTGCTTTTATAGACGCGTTTTAAACCGCCCAATCTTCTTA
>JAJAYT010000352.1 GCA_026786085.1 Microcoleus sp. CAN_BIN18
CCGGATTGTTAAATTATACATATCTCATTGACCGGATTAACAATTTCAGCGACTTTTTCCAATATATTAGAATATTGTGGCTCAGGTGCTTGACGCTCGATCGCCAATCCGATCGCCAATTTGCCCAGTAGGAGCGTGCGATCGAACTTAAATTACTCAGTCAAATCTTTTGGATATCCTAATTTCATGCGATAATCGAACATTAACAGGGTAGAGGGCAAAGCATGATTGGTCAACTTCTAGACAGACGTTACCGCATCATTAAAGTCACAGACTCAAGTGAAGTGGGAAAAACTTATGTAGCAGCAGATACTCACCGTCCTGGGTATCCGCAATGCACTGTTAGAGAAATGCGGCTTCCCGGTACAAGTTCGCAAACTCCAGAATTAGTCAAAGTTATATTTCAAAGAAATGCCGAAATAATTGAGAAATTGGGAAAACATGACAAAATCCCTGAATTATTGGCGTATTTTGAGGAAAATCAAAGTTTATACTTAATTGAAGAATTTATTGCCGGCTCGTCTTTAAGTCAAGAACTAATCCCGGGTGAACCTTGGACACAAGACGAAGTAATTGGTCTGTTATCAGAAGTATTAGAAGTTTTGGTGTTCATACACGAAAATGGCTTCATTCACCGCAGAATTCAACCCAATAGAGTGATTCGGCGCGAGTCTGACGGCTTGTTTGTGTTGATTGACTTTAGTTTGGATCAAGAAATTAACCCGGAACTCGCTAACTGTCATTTGTTGGCGCAAACTTCCCCGAACTCTGTTAAACGGCCTTTGGGAAAAAAACCGGAGTTGGTGACTGAAGAATTATATGTGCCGATCGAGCAATCGCAAGGCAACCCCCGCTACAATAGCGACATTTACGCTTTAGGTACGATCGCCCAGCTTGCCGTAACGGGACTTTCGCCCAAGGAAGTGAGTGCCTTAAACAACCGCAAAAACGAAAATTTCTGGGGAAATCGGGCAACTTGTTCGGCCGCCCTAGCAGAGATTATCGATCGAATGGTGAACCCCGACTGCGAAGAACGCTATCAGGAAGCAGCCGAAGTTTTGGCAGATATCAAACAAATATTTGTGAAATCGGAGGCCGCGCCACCACCCACTATCATCACCGAGGCGATAAGTCAACCGCCGAGACAGCGCCCAACCAGACTGTTGCTGTTTGCTGCAATACCTGCGGCTTTGATCTTGATAGCAGCCATGATTTACTTCTGGCAGAGTCAAAGTCCGGCGAGGGCAAAAGAATTGTTGACTCGCGGCGTTGCAAAGGCCGAGCAAGGCGACAAAACAGGCGCGATCGCCGATTATACAAGCGCGATCGCCCTGAATGCTAGCGATCCCGAAACTTTCTACAAGCGGGCCAACGCTCGCTACGATCTCGGAGCTAGGGATCAAGCAATTGCCGATTACACGCAAGCAATTAAAGTCAATCCCAGCCACACCAAAGCCATCTACAATCGAGCTCTGGCCCGCCGCGACACCGGGGACAAGCGGGGAGCAGTGGCAGATTTTACCGAGGTACTGCGGCTGAATCCTAGCGACGGTGATGCATACTACGAGCGGGGTTTAGCCTACTACGATATGTCAGACTACCCGATGGCAATTTCCGACTACACTCAAGCAATTCGGCTGAATCCGAATGATGCTAAAGCTTACAGCAATAGGGGTTTAGCTCGATCGGCCAACGGCGACAAAACCGGAGCAATGGCAGATTTTACTCAAGCGATTCAGATTAGCCCCAAACAAGCTGGCGTTTACTACAGTCGCGGTCGATCGCGCTTTAATCTGGCAGATTATCAAGGAGCGATGGAAGACTATACTAAGGCAATCGAATTAGAACCAGAGCTAACCGATGCTTATACTAATCGGTGCAGCGCTTACTTGAATTTGGCAACCTACGACAAGGCGATCGAAGATTGCACCCGAGCAATTACACTCGATCCCAAAGACGAAGCAGCTTACAACAACCGCTGCATTGCTTATCTGAATTTAAAACAATTTCAAAAGGCTAGCGAAGATTGCAGTTTGACGATCGGACTCAATGGCAACAATCCCAAAGCATACAGCAATCGAGGACTAGCTCGCCAAGCTTCGGGAGACCAACTCGGGGCTGTGGAAGATTTGACTCAAGCAATTCGGCTCAATCCCAGCGATGCCGTAGCTTACAGCAATCGCGGTAATATTTACTTAGAACTCAAAAATTACCCTTTAGCGGTTGAGGATTTCGCTCATTCGCTACGGCTCAACCCCAACAATGCTAGCGCTTTTTACAGCCGAGGCCTCGTCCGTCGCCAACTAAAAGACCGTACCGGGGCGATCGAGGATTTTCAGAAAGCCGCAACCCTCTTTCTAGAACAAGGAAGAGCCGATGGTTTCAAAAACGCACAAGCACAGATCAACGACTCTAAATAAATTATTAGCGATCGGTCAGATGTTTAAAAAACAAGAAAGAATTAAGGATGAAGAACGAAGAAGGCAGAAGGCAAAATTACCAACTCCTAATTCCCAATTCCCAATTCCCAATTACCAATTCCCAATTCCCAATTCCCAATTACCAACTCCCCGTTACCAATTCCCAATTATCGATATGAACATG
Organism: Microcoleus sp. CAN_BIN18; assembly: GCA_026786085.1. Taxonomy (GTDB): domain Bacteria; phylum Cyanobacteriota; class Cyanobacteriia; order Cyanobacteriales; family Microcoleaceae; genus Microcoleus. Next base: position 2,605 of record JAJAYT010000352.1, read on the forward strand.
GTTGGTCAACTTTTAGATAGACGTTATCGCGTAGTCCAAATTCTCAGCTCTGGAGCTTTTGGACAAACTTATTTAGCCGTCGATACTCGTCGCCCGGGCCACCCTCAATGTGTAGTCAAACAACTTCGTCCTCCCAGCAACACATCCACAGTTCTCAAAACAGCTTACCGTTTATTTAAACAAGAAGCAGAAATATTAGAAAAACTAGGAAAATACGATCAGATTCCATTTTTACTAGCTTATTTTGAAGAAGCAAATCAATTTTACCTCGTCGAAGAGTTTGTGCCAGGACACGCCCTAAATCGGGAAATTGTGGCCGGTCAACCTTGGCGGGAAGAGCGAGTGCTGTTGCTATTGGAAGAAGTGTTACAACTTCTGGCTTTTGTACACTCTCAGGGAGTGATTCACCGCGATGTTAATCCCTCCAACTTAATCCGTCGCAAACCAGACGGCAAATTAGTTTTAATTGACTTCGGCTCAGTTAAAGAAGTTGCTAATCATGTCAGCGACTACGATACAGAATTTCCGCGCACCATTGCGACTGGAACTCCGGCTTATATGCCGATCGAACAATTTCAAGGCAACCCGCAATTTAGCAGCGACCTTTATGCAGTCGGAATGATGGCCATCCAAGCTATCACAGGTTTACCGGGTACAGATTTGCCAAAATTGCAAGATCCGAATCCTTCTCACACGGGAGAAATTGTTTGGCGAAACCGAGTTCAATGTTCTCCGGTACTGGCAAATATAATTGACAAAATGGTCTGTCACCAATTTAGCAAACGCTATCAATCTGCTGACGAAATTTTGCAAGCTCTCGGCAAGCTGAGACATCGCCAAGAACCGGGGAATGCGGCTCAAAAGAAAAGTATTTCTCCGAGCTTACTGTCAAATAACAGTGTTTTGTCACGTTTGGGAACTCGGTTTTGGTGGCTGATTTTGGCGGGTTCTGGGGCGGCGATCGCTCTGATATTTCTGTTGAGTTATTGGAGCCGCCCGAATCCGACTAAAGCTAAGGAATATTACGAACAGGGAGTAGAAAAGTCTCGCAATCAAGATGCGGCGGCAGCTTTGCAGGCTTTTAATAAGTCAATTCAATTAAATCCTAACAATGCTGATAGTTTTTATCGGCGGGGGAATGCTAATTACGATTTAAAAAAATATCAAGAAGCAATTGCAGATTATTCTCAGGCGATCGCTCTCAATCCTAAATATGTTAAGGCTTATTTTAACCGGGGACTAGCCCGTCACGATTTTAACGACACGCGCGGGGCGATTGAGGATTACAATCAGGTTTTAAATCTTCAGCCAAACGATGCTGATACATATTATGAAAGAGGAGTTGCTTATTTAGAACTGCAAGTTTATAAGGCGGCTATTAAGGATTTTAACTCAGTAATTCGGTTACAACCGAGACTGGTCAAAGCTTATCATTCGCGGGGGTTGGCTCGCGCTGCAAGCGCAGATTTGCAAGGGGCAATTGGCGACTATAC
>JAJAYT010000353.1 GCA_026786085.1 Microcoleus sp. CAN_BIN18
AAAGAAAAACCCCGGGGGTAATGAACAACAAAAAAAACCTGGGGGTTGGGGCTAAATTCCCGCGCTTTTTTATGCTCAAAAAGCTCCACACTACGAACCAATTTTATCGTTGTTAATCGACGGGACATGATATGACCAATGCCCAATGCCCAATGACCTAAATTTCAATTCCCTCCAGAGTCATAATGACAGCATTCTTCATCAACATATCGCAGCGATCGGCATAAAAAGATGCTGCCTTATCATACTTGTTGACTTGCAACACGCGCAAAAACATTTGCCTTGCTTGCGCAAATTGCTGCTGGTAGTGAAAAAAAATCCCCTGTTCAAAATCAGTTTGGGTTTGTGCTTTTAGTTCGATCATCATATCCGAGTCGCCGTCGTAAATTTCAAAGACAGCAACAGGCGTTTGTTTTCCTTTTACTTGAACGCGATCGAGAAACCGGCACTTGTAATTTTGCGGATCGTCGATTCGGCACAAAGTCTGAACGCTAGCAACAATACCAACTCCGTAAAGCTTTGTCAATCCTTCCACCCGCGCGGCTAAATTCACAGCATCCGAAATTACCGTACTTTCCATCCGTTCCGCTTCACCAATCGTACCCAACATTAAAGTTCCCGTATGCAAACCAATCCCTATCGAAATAGGTTGATATCCGCTATTTTGTCTGTGTCTATTATAAATTTTAACTTGCTGCTGCATCTCAATCGCTGCTTGTACGGCATCTTCAGCATTATTAGGAAACAAAGCCATAATCCCGTCACCAATATATTTATCTATAAAACCATTATACTGGCGGATAACTGGGCCGACTCGGCTTAAATAAGAGTTGATAAATTCAAAATTTTCTTGGGGAGACATACTTTCTGACAAACTTGTAAATGAGCGAATGTCCGCAAACATAATCGTCATTTCTGCCTGTACCGAATCTCCCAATTTTGCATCAACTATACTGTCTATTTTGAGAAATTTTAAGAATTGACGAGGGACAAAGCGGGCGGAAGCTGCTGCGATTTTTTCTAATTCGCTTTTACTGGCTTCGATTTGAGTCAGGGCGCGAAATGCTCTCAGTGCGGTTACTACAGTGGTAAATAACTTTTTGTTTGTCAGCTCAGTTTTAGTTTTATAATCGTTAATATCGTAGCTGACAATTACTACATCTTCTGGCACTTGTCCCGGCTGTCCCGTGCGCAAAATAATCCGCACTACTTTATTATCTAAAATATCACGGATGTATTTTACTACTTCCAAACCTGCCTCTTCTGTTTCCATCACAACATCAAGTAAAATTAATGCGATGTCAGTATTGCCTTTAATGATTTCTTTGGCTTCTTTGCCTGAGAAAGCGCTGATAAATGTAATTGATTTATTTTCAAATATGAAATCATTTAAAGCTAGTTTTGTAATGTTGTGAATCTCTATTTCATCGTCTACAATTAATATTTTCCAACTATCTGCGATCGGCTGTTCTTCCGCCTCATCTTCTTCGGCAAATATTAATTCGTCATCACCCGCCGCGAAAAGATTTTGACTAGCTTCTGACATTTATCCTTCTCCTAAATTAAATTATATTAAAACTGGCAGTATAAGCTGTTTTACATTCAAATTGTATGTCAAAAATCAATTAAACACTCTTGTGGGATGGGCTTCTAGCCCGTCCCGAATATACAATTTAAATTCGGACAGCTTAATAACTAATTGCTAATTTTAGCGGGAAATTCAATAGTAAATTTTGTACCTTTTTTTACTTGACTTTCGCAGCAAATTGTGCCTTTTAGTTTGTGTGTAACGAGGTTATAGATGATGTGCAGCCCCAATCCTGTCCCACCCTGACCTCTTTTCGTGGTAAAAAAGGGTTCAAAAATTTTAGTGAGATTTTCTGGGGTAATTCCTTTGCCGTTATCGGCATATTCAAAGATTAGCCGATCGCCCTCCAGCTCGATCTCAAAAGCCATAATGCCCTCATCTTCTCCATCGTAAGCGTGAATTAGGGAATTCAACACCAGATTTGTCACAATTTGACACAACACGCCGGGGTAACTGTCCAGTACAATATTTTCATCACACTTAATCTCTACTTTGTGTTTAGTTCTTCTGAGTTTTGCGGTTAAGGATGTCAAAATCTCCTCAAGATAGTTTTTAACATTAAACGTGCGTTTTAATTCGCTCGACTGATCTACAGCCACTTCCTTAAAACTGTGGATCAAGTCGGCCGCCCGCGTGAGGTTGGATAAGATCATATTACTGCTTTGCATGGCGGTATCCAGAAACTTTTCTAACTCGGAGCGTTTAATTTGGCCGTTGCTGTAAATCTCAAAAAATTTTGTGACTTTTTCAGCCAGCAGCGAGGCGGCGGTGATGCCAATGCCGATCGGAGTATTGATTTCGTGGGCCACACCTGCAACTAACCCTCCGAGGGCGGCCATTTTTTCCGATTCTACCAGTTTATTTTGGGCCGATTTTAGGTCTTCTAAAGTTTGGGAAAGCTCGCAAGTACGTTGCTGCACTAACTTTTCGAGATTCTGATTGAATAGCTGCAAATTGGTGTAAAGTTGGGCGTTTTCGATCGAGATAGAAATTTGAGAAGACAGCAGTTTTAATAGTTCTAACCTGTCTGGCGTAAAAGCGCCTGTAGTCAGATTGTTTTCTAAATATAAAATGCCGCTGAGTTTGCCTTGATGGATTAACGGAGTGCAAAGAATTGATTTAGGTTGAACGGCAATTATATAAGGTGCGCGAGTGAATTGTCCTTCGCTGGAGGCATCGTTTAAAACAATACTTTCCTGGGTGCGGGCGACGTAGTTGACGACTGCAACTGCCAACAACGTTACTTGTCGATTCTCTTCTACAAAATCTATGGGAATTGATTCCATGACAGCCACGCGCTCGACATCTACAGCTCCTGATGCTTCAATCACCCATTTTCCCGATTTTTCTAATATTAAAAAGCCTCTTTGTCCTCCAGCATTTTCAATCACAATTTTCATCAATTTTGCCAGCAGTTTGTCTAGAACTATTTCGCCGGCCAAAGTTTGCGATGCTTTGACTGCTGTTGTCAAGTCTAGCACGCCTGCACTGTCGCTCGTAGTGCAAGCGCTGCTAGTAGATTTGTGAGTTTCGATATTACTTAAAATAGAGACTGAAGTTAGTAATTTCGAGTATTCTGATTCTAAATGCGCTACTTTGGCTTTTGCTCCCCAGCGCTGATAGCAATAACGCGCTTCTGTCAAGTAAGTTTTAGCAATTTTTTCTCGTCCTATGGATAGATAAAATGCTCCTGCTAGTTCTGCTGCGAGTGCTTGAACCTGTATATATCCGTTTTCTTGTGCTCCTTCAATTGCGCAGTCGTAATATTCCATTGCTCTGACAATATCGCCCAAAACTCGCGCTTTCTCTGCGGTGATTAAATCGCATTTGTGCTGAAGGTTCATCGGCGCAGAAAGCGCTTTTTTTTGCATTTTTTTTAAGTTGCTACTTGCATAAAAAAGATGCTCTTTTTGTTCTTCTTTTGTAGCAGATGGATATGCTGCTAGTCTGGCGAGAGCATCATAAAAATGGTATTCAGGAACATTAATAAATCCAGGAACTCCGTCTAAATATACTTCGGCTTGCGCTGAATTTTCTAGCGCTCGCTTCACATCCCCAAATAAATACGCTAATATTAATTTTTGCAAATAAAAGTGCTGAAGTCCCACCCGGTCGTTAGCTTTTAACAGCAGAGGTAAAATTTGTTCTTCGCTGTAAGCTTCACCTAATAAAATATCGGAACTTGCTAAGTTGCCGATCAATTCCAAAACTGTTTGCCGATATATTTGATTCCAAGTCAATACCGTTTTTTGCTTTAGTTGAAATAGCAAATGGTTATAATTTGCCATTTTTTGTTCCAGTTGTGGCAATTCTTGACCGATGAAATACAAGGACTGACAAATATTTACTGCCGCATATCCTACAGATTCTAAATCACCATTTTCTAGCGCAGTTTGATAGGCTTCTTCTAACAGTGGCAAAGTGTCTTTAACGTGATGCTTGCCGTGCATCAAAATAAAGGCAACTAAATTAAGCGTCTTGCTTTTGAATTCTAAAGCATTTAGTCTATCGATCAAATTCAAGGCTAATTGACCAAATCGCTCGCCAGATTCAATATCTCTAACTATTCCTTTTAAAATTGCTCCGTAATTAGCATAGCCGAAGGCAGAAAAAACAGAATTTCCGTAGTTAATAGATAAATTAACTTGCTCGCACACAATCAGTGGCAGCAGCACGGGTTCAACTATCAACGTAGCTGAAAACATACTGGAAAGCAGACGCATAGCTGCTAATTTACGCGGATTTGTCATCGCCGGTAAGTTAATTAAATCTTCTATTTTTTTTCCGGTTAAATAAGCTGCGGTTTTGGTCAGTGCTTTCTGAATGTGCAGGGGAATCGGCGATTCGGGAAAGTTTATTCCTAACACTTTTAGTGCTTTTCGACCAATTTTTACTGCTTCTTGCAGTTTGGTTTGCATTGCACAAGCTGTGATTTTGATTTCAAAAACTGTGATTTTGTCTAGTTCATTGGTTGCTTGTTGTAGGACAATTTCTGCCCATTTTTCCATTTGTTCAAAGTCGGTATTGAGGTAAGCTGCTTCGGCGGCTGACTCGTAGAGTGCAAGAGTCAAATCGTAGTCAGTATGCCAACTTTGCGGGGGAAGCAATTCAATACCTACGGTTAAATATTTGACGGCGAGTTCGTAAGCTGCACTTGCTTTTGCTTTGCGACCTGCAATTAAATTTAATTGGCATAATTGAAATTTTTCTAATTCACTGCTGATGATTTTTATGGCTGCATTTAGTTGGTTTACTGTATCAAAAATATGCTCTTCTAATTGCTCTGGAGGCGCGTTTTCTAGCAGAAGTCTACCGATGCTGAGATGGGTTTCTTGTTTCTTAGATTCGGATATTAAAGCGTAAGCTGCTTGCTGAACTCGCTCGTGCAAAAATTTATAAGTCGCGCTAGCAGCATCAGCAACTGGTAGGGAAAATTCATCTGTAAAGTCTCTAGATATTTGGTCTGTTACTTCTGTGCTTGCTGCTAGTGCGATCGGAATTTTGTAGGCGTTATTTACGGGCACAATCAGACCGGACTGAATTGCTTCCCAGAGGTCTGTTGCTGCGGAAGCCAGAGGTTTGTCGCCGATTTTTGATAAAATTGCCAAATCAAACTTGTTGCCGATACAAGCGGCTAATTTGAGCATCGCCTGGGTATTCTCTGAAAGTTTTTGAATATTATCTATCATTAATTCTACAACATTGTCAGTTATTCCCATTTCTTGTATTTGCTCGATATCCCACTGCCATTCGCCTGTGGTTTGGTATTTTTTCGCAACTCTGTCAATGTCGGAAAGGTTAGTTTTTGATGGTTCTATCGATTGTTCGGAGGGTGTGAATTTAAATTCTAGTAGTTTGTTTGAGTAAAGAGATTTCAGCAATTGAGTCAAAAAAAATGGATTTCCTGCGGTTTTTTGAAAAAGTAATTCTGCTAAAGGTAGCGACTTTTCTGGGGCGCAGTTTAGAGTATCTGCAACGAATTGATTGACGCTGTTAATATCTAAAGGCGAAAGTTCGATCGCACTTACAGTCCCTCCTGCTTTGCTAATTGCTGCCGCCGTCAGCATTACGGGATGATTTGCATCTACTTCCTGTTCTCGATAGGCTCCAATGATTAACAAGTATTGACTTTCTAAATCAGTTGCTAGCAGTTGGATTAATTTGAGTGATGCCGAGTCTATCCACTGCAAGTCATCGAGGAAAATTACCAGCGGGTGTGCTTTTTGGGTAAAGATGCGGATGAAGTTTTGAAATACTAAATTAAAGCGATTTTGAGATTCATTTGCTCCTAAATCTGGGACTGGGGGCTGCGGCCCGACAATCAGTTCTACTTCGGGAATAACTTCAATAATTACTTGGCAGTTGCCGCCGATCGCATTTAAGATTTTTTGTCTCCAAACTTGGACTTTAGCGGCTGTTTCTGTAAGGATTTGCCGCAACAAGTCTTGAAAAGCTTCGAGCAAAAAGCTGTAGGGAATATCGCGATTAAATTGCTCAAATTTGCTGTCTATAAAATACCCATTTTTCCGCACTATCGGCTTGTAAATTTCATAAACTAACCACGATTTGCCCAAGCCGGCACAACCGGAAATCAGCACGATTTCTGTATTTCCTCGCCTCATGCGATCGAAGGTACCCAGAAGCAGATTGATTTCGGCTTCTCGCCCGTAAAGTTTTTGCGAAATTTGCAAGTGACTTGACCTATCTCTATCGCCGAGAGTGATGTGAGAAACTTGGCCTGTTGTTTGTAGTTGAGCGAGACATTTTTCTAAGTCGTACAAAAGTCCAAAAGCACTTTGATACCTGTCTTCGGGATTTTTTTCTAATAGTTTTATAACGATATCGGAAATGGCTTGAGGAATTTCGTCGCTTTGTGCTTGATTGATTGTGCCTTCTAGTTTATGCTTTCTATTTTCAGAAGGAGAAACTGGAATTTTGGCAATATGACAGTGGACTAATTCCATCGGATCTGTGGTATTAAAAGGCAATTCGCCGCAGAGCATTTCATAAAAAGTGACGCCTAAAGAATAAAAATCGCTCAGATAGTCGATCGCCCGATTCATGCGTCCCGTTTGTTCAGGAGACATATAGGCGAGGGTTCCTTCGAGTAAATTGGGGTGGCTGAGGGCTGGGTTTTCGCCTGGTAGCAGGGAGGCGATCGCAAAATCAGCAATTTTGACATCCGCTGTCTCGATATTGACAATAATATTGCTGGGTTTAATATCTTTGTGGATGATGTGGTGTTCGTGGAGTTGCCCGATAGTTTCCGCTAGTTTAATGCCAATTTGCAGAAATTGTTGTAACTCTAGCTGGTTGTTGCCGAGGAAATCTTTGAGGGAAATTCCGCCAAAATCTTCTAAAATTAAAACAGGAGAGTGATTGTATTTTTCGAGTTTGTAAAGCTTGACTATTCCTGGCAAATTCAATTTTTCAAGGATTTCGTATTCATGCAGGAGTTGGGCTATTTGGGCTGGCGTAGGGTATTGCGGTGTGAGAGTTTTGAGGATAACGGGTTTTTGTTCCTCAAGCTGCATCCCTCGATAAATAGCTGTGTGAGGGTTTGTATAAAGTTGTTCGTCAATGCGATATCCTGGGATTGAAATCATGCTGTTTTGGGGAGAATTTAAAAAGTGCGGTTATGGGATTTTAGATTTTAGATATTAGATTGAACAATTGGGAATGAGATCAGAGTTTGGAGTTCTCCGCATCTCTGCGGAGAGGAAGAGCGGGTGGTTGCAACCGTACGTCTGATCCCAGGCGTATTTATCTATATTCTAGTATTCAAAAAATCAGAAGTTGCATTTTGCTATCCCGGCAGTGCCAAAATAAACTGGTGCTTGCAAATCAACAGCTAAAATCAAAAAACAATCATGCAGAATATAACTGCCTCAAATCCAGCTAATGCGACCGATCGCGCT
>JAJAYT010000354.1 GCA_026786085.1 Microcoleus sp. CAN_BIN18
CGGAATATTCCAGAAGGCGCTGAACCATCCACCATTACGGTGAAGCTCTCGCCCTCTGGTAGATGGACTGTCTCTTTGTTGGTTGATGTCCAGATTGAAACACTGCCTGAATCTCCTAATCAAATCGGTTTGGATTTGGGTATCACTAGCTTGATTGCATTGAGCAATGGCGAAAAAGTTGCTAATCCTAAAGCCTTTAAAGATAAGCGCCGTAAACTGCGTAAAGTACAAAAAGCACTTAGCCGTAAAAAGAAAGGATCTAATAATCGTCACAAGGCTAGATTGAAAGTCGCTAAAGTCCATGCGGAAATTAGCGATGCTCGTAATGATTTTATTCACAAGTTGACAACTCGATTGGTTCGTGAAAGCCAAATGATTGCCGTCGAGGATTTGTCTGTGAAGAATATGGTCAAGAACCACAAACTTGCCCTTGCTATCAGTGATGCTAGTTGGGGTGAACTTGTTAGACAACTTGAATATAAGTGTGACTGGTATGGTCGCACTTTCGTCAAGATTGATCGTTGGTTTCCTAGCTCTAAGCGATGTGGACATTGTGGTCACGTTGTTGACAAGTTACCTCTGAATATCAGAGAGTGGGATTGCCCTAATTGCAGCACACATCACGATCGTGATATCAATGCTGCTAAAAATATTCTGGCCGCTCTTCTCTTGCGGTGAATGTCTGTGGAGCGACTGTAAGACCCCAAGAGAGTAAATCTCGGAAGGCTGGTGCTAAGAAGCAGAAACTCTAAGAAGTGATTCTTGGAATCTCAGTCGCGGTGACTCGCTGAGAGTAGTCAACAGTGGAAGCTGGCGCAAAGACTGCCCCACCTTGCACCGATATTGTACAGTCGGGCTATACCGAAGACTGGCTACCTCAAAGCTACAAATACGAGCTAATCTGTTTCAAGTGCCCGAGTGTCGCTTGAAGAATGCCTCGGGGACAACTTTTTCGGTCGTTTTTCGACGATCGGCATTATTTATGAACTACCCTAATTGGAATAAGAATTTGGAATCATCGTCTTTAAATAGCGGACAATCGGGGGTTGACCGCCGTCCTTTAGTTTTGGCTGTAGACGACAATTACGACAACTTAGAGCTGATGACCCAAATACTCGATTTATTCGGCTGCGAGTGCGTGGGAGCCATTGACGGGCATACAGCTCTTTCCGCAGCGGTCGATCGACCCCCCGACCTAATCGTACTCGACATTTGCCTGCCGGATATAGACGGTATAGAGTTAGTAAAGCGCATCAAACAAAACCCAGAACTCACACATATTCCGATTGTTGCAATCACAGCACTAGCGAAAGCAGAAGACCGCGAGCGCATTCTCAAGGCGGGCTGCGTTGAATACCTTTCCAAACCTTTTAACATCCAGGATTTAGAAACTATTATCCGCCACCACCTCAAGTATCAGCCAGTCGTTTCTGTTTAAGTTCTAGACTTAGAACTATAATCGCGCACTTTAGGTACAAACTCCAAAATTGCGATCGTTCCGGTGCGGCCAGTCTCCAATGTCGCATCGGTGAGAAAATCAGTCACTTCCACACCCAAAACCTCTTTGATTAAATCTTTAGACATCTCCCACAATTATTGTGGAACAGGCCCGAAAGCCTGTTCAAGATTGGCTTTTTAGGAGAGGTCTTTTTAGATCAAATCCGGTAGCATCGGAATTATTAATATTACCGAAATCAGGAGACGGCGAGTGCCTTTGTCCCTACAATTAATCTGGCGTAGTCCAAGGGCACGCGCAGTCTCCTCGCTTATTATTCCGGCGCAGCCGGAATTGATACATAGCATTCGCCAAGGCGCTTTGGTCATTGAACCCTTCGACTACGCGATCGGGCGACGCTCCGCGAGCGGAAACGATCGCATAAATGCCTTAACCATCTTGGCGGTTGCTATAATTAAAGGTTAACCAAAGCACAGGGGATTTAAGCCCCCACCTTTAGGTGGATTGTTTTTAGGCTGGGGCTTAAATCCCCTGCCTAAAAACTTCGCACTCCGAAGTCAACTGTCAACTGTCAACTGTCAACTGTCAACTGTTAACCTATCTAATTTTTTCTATATCTACAGCGTATTCCAGGTTTATGAAGTGTAGGGGCTCGAACCATCGGGAGTCTACTTCATAAATTCGGAATCTGCTGTCTAAAATATCAAGCGCTATTTATGAAAAGTAATTTAACTTTTGATAAGTATATAAATCGTGATTAAAGTTTAATATTTGTAACTAAAGGAACATTTTTTAGCTGACAGAGCTAATACCGTAGAAAGATGTCTTTTTGGGCGGAAAGATCGAGAATCGGGTTGTAATTATCAAGCAAGGGAAGCCAGATAAAGTCAATGCTTTATTCAACTGGATTTTCGTGCGATACACTTGGTTGTCAAGTTTGAGCCTAGAAAAGCAGAGGTTATTTTTGCTTAGGTCTCGATCGCACTTGTTGTTTAGTCTTTCGGCAAACTTTGCATAACTCAAATCTGCTTAAACGAATGCTGCTACCTCAGTAATTGGTAATCGGTGAAAATCTCATTCGTCCCTGTTACCTATTAGATACAGCATATAGCGGTTCTCAAGCGTGGTGAGGTATGCCCTATGCCCTATGCCCTATGCCCTATGCCCTATGCCGGAAGCGTACCTCATCTTTCTGAGAGTCGGCTATATTCCATGTAGATGTAGTACAGAGAAACCGGGTTTTTTGAACAGAATCATTTTGTAAATAAACCCGTTTCTGGGGTTGCTGAGATGTTTGCCAATTACCGTTACTGTAAAACTCTGGAGTGTTAAAAATGCTAAAACAAATGTGTTGGTTGCCCAGATTGGGAGGCAATGGAGAAAAGATATTGCACTTGCGTACCGAAGCCCGTCAAGCGTGGCGACCTTATACAGCTTTTCCACACTTCGCTACATCCGACTACCGGGAACCAGGTGGCTCTAAAGGATGGGCAACATTTCAAAAACTGAAAACTCAAGGGTGGAATTTAATATCGACTGAAGAAGGGCAGCAGTCATATTTTGACCAACATAAAAGTGCTTGAAAAAGTAAAAACCGCAGGAATAAAAGAAGAGGTAATATCAATTGCGGTTGCATCGGAATTAATATTACCCAAAATCAGGAGACGGCGAGTGCCTTTGTCCCTACAATTAATCTGACGCGCAAGAAACGGTACGTGCAGTCTCCTCGCTGATCATTCCGGCGCAGCCGGAATTGATATAAAATCCTCTTCTTTTTATTAGTTCTAGACGCAGAAACTGGGTTGTTTTATCCTATACTTCGTTGCAGCGGTAAGGTGCGCCATAAGCACCCTACATAATTAGCCGATCGCCCTTTCTATGCTGTAGTTGCTACCTTATCCAATATCGGCTGGCGAGTTTTCAAATTAAACCGGTATCCGTGGGGGAGGATGTGCAACTTGGCCCCGCAAATCGCCAAAGCCTCATCCTTCAACAGTCCCTCAATATTGTCGTGGAGTTTTTCCGACTCGTCGATGACAGTTACAGCGCCTTCGCCAATGACTTCAAACTCGTCACCGCTGACTAAAATAGCTGTATTTTCGTCAATCCCAAATCCCAATACGGCGGGTTGCAGCAAGAGTGCGGAAACTAAGCGTCCCAGACGGCCTCGCTGGGCGAAATGTTGGTCGATGACAATTCCGGGCAGGAAACCCATTCCCGGGCCCATTGCTACCACGTCAACGCGAGGATTTGTCTCGGAGTCTCCTTCAATAATCATCATGTCTGGCATCATCGCCGCGCCGGCACTGGTACCGCCAATGATCGCCCCTTCCGAGTAGCGTTTGTGCATAGCTGCGTCGAGTATGGTATCTTTCAAGCAGCTAATAATCCGCGCTTGCTCTCCGCCGGTGAAGAAGATGCCAGTTGCTTGTTCGATCGCTTCTAAATAATCTGGATTGTTGGCATCTTCGGGTCTTTGGGTGTCAACAACTCGCACATCTTCAGCGCCCAGCCGCTTAAACACTCGGATGTAATTATCTCCGACTTCTCCCGGCAGGCTTGTCGCAGCAGTCATCACTACAATGCGGGCTTTAGTGCCTCCGGCGCACCGCAGGAATTCCCGCAGAATTTTGCAGTCCCCCTCTTTGTCTTCGGCGCCGCCAATAATTAGCAACTTCCCCTTATTTTCGCTGCCAGCCATATGATCTGCACTCTGAATTGATTATATTTTAATAAACCATAACATTTTTGTTTCCGCAAACTGCCAAAAGGTATATATAGATACAGAAATTTCTCTGACTTTGATAACTCCTGGACGCACAAAACTCAAGCATTTCGGGTTTTTTGACTCTTGCTGCGGCCTGTAACACTATTTTTGGTAAAAAAAAACTAACTCCTCCTCACAGGATAGAGAAGGGGTCAAAAAATGAGTTTAAATTACAGGACTGAGGCGCGCGGGGTCATCAACCGGGTTTCTGACTGGATGCTTAGCCGATCCTCCTATTAGTTTCTCCGAGAAACCGGGCTGATGAGCGCAAGTTCTAGATTAGTCCGATCGCCAGTTAGTGCGATCGCTCGATCAAATTGCTCAATACTGTACGCGCCCGTTCCAAAGGCAAGTGTCTGGGTTTGCCGTTCCAGACAATCTGATATTCGTTGCTGTGTTGACCGTCGCCGTACCCAGAAATCAGTTTCAGGTGAAATGCTTCCTCAGCTAATTGATGAACTTGATCCCTGAGAGCAGTTTGTGCGATTTTCATAATTTGCTGCCTCTTAAATCCTTTTTCACAGTCATAGCCAATTTTAATTGGCCGTGTACCTCTCAAAAGTTATAGCTTTTTTTAATTAGTCATTAGTCATTGGTCATTGGTCATTGGTCATTGGTCATTGGTCATTGGTCATTGGTAAGTGGTCATTGGTAAGTGGGCAATTCTCCCGCTCTGCCGCTCTGCCGCTCTCCCCCCCTGAAATATCTATGCCCGCAGGTAGTGTCCAATGCACCGACAAGAGAGTTACTGTGACAAGTTAGCGAAAATGAGGTTAAAAAATGCTGCAAGAAAAAAGCACCGAGACAGCCCGCGTCAATGCTCGAAAGACAGATGTTTTTGATATTTTCAAATTCAAACACTACATCGGGCCAAACCCTTATTTAGAAACAGCGGCTTTAGTTTTCGATTTTGCGGTGACGGGCACGAGCGAAGCTTTGCCGATCGCACATTACCATGAAATTATTGGCGATCGCTACCCGCAACTGCTGCATGAAACTTTCTCGAATCATGCTCAACTGTTCGGCCGTACCGCATCAGAAGTAGCAAAACTAGATATGGGTTTGCATTTCCAA
>JAJAYT010000355.1 GCA_026786085.1 Microcoleus sp. CAN_BIN18
CAATTTAAATGTGCGACAGCTTACCCTGTACCTGGATGCGGACTATCGGAACTTTTTGCTCGGGCAGATACGGCGGCCAAAGCCTATAAATTTAAGGCTTCAATGTACGATAAATCTTGTTTGTAGTTGAGTCTCGCTCCTACTCGCATCGCTCTTAAGTCGGAGATGCAATAAACAGCTTTCTTACTTCTGGTGATTCAGGAAGACACAGCACAATCTAGAATGGTTAGTAAAGCTTAATATCGTTTTTTGTTGTATCGGTATTGTTCAACTGTCTAAGCAGTCAACTGTCCAAACTATCAACTGTCAACTGCCAACTGTCATCTCGATCGTGCTGCTTTGACAGTTTCCAATCGCGGCGCAAAAAAAAGGAGTTTTCACCTATTGACTTAAGTTGATTTTCGAGCTATATTTTAGATAATGGAAGTGGTGACGTATATTTTATTTTTGCCACTATTCCCATTATCTAATAATACATTGTCAAGGTGAGAGTGTCAAGCTTTTTACCCCGAAAAAAAAGGCGATTTTTAATTTTTTTGTTAAAAATAAATTGGCGTAGGAATGGGAGAAATTGACAGGGCGATCGCCCCGGTGAAGAGTCTGAGAAATCGGAGCGATGGGTAATTGGGGAGGATTAATCGGTTGAAAATAGATTAACACCAAATCAGGTGGTGTCGGAATCATACTCTATTGACGATCGAGACGATCGCACTGCACCCAGAAAATGATCATTCCGAGCGCAGTACGGAAACAAGATAATTAGGCAATAACAGCGGCTTTCATCGCCAAAATGCGATCGATCGCATCCTCAACCACCTTATCAGGAGTCGAAGCACCGGAAGTCACGCCCACAACAATATTACCATCAGGCAGCCAGCCCTCAGCTACCACCAAATCTCCCCCTAAAGGCTTGTGTTCGATCCGATTTCCCGGTAAAATGCGTTCCGCACAATCAATGTGATAAGAAGGAAGAGATTTGTGGATCGCAATCTCCTGCAAGTGCGTAGTATTAGAAGAATTAAAACCCCCAATGACCAGCATCAAATCCAACTTTTCCTCAACCAAATCCAACATAGCATCTTGCCGTTCCTGAGTCGCATCGCAGATAGTATTAAAACTCAGAAAATGTTCGTTAAGATTCTCCGGCCCAAACTTCCGCATCATCGTCTTTTCAAACAACTTGCCAATATTTTCGGTTTCAGTTTTGAGCATAGTAGTTTGGTTAGCAATCCCGACACTTACCAAATCCAGATCCGGGTCAAAACCAGCAGAATAAGCCTTGCTAAACTTAGCAATAAACTGCTCGCGGTCGCCCCCGTGCAAGATATAATTGCTGACATATTCAGCTTCCTGCAAATTCAGCACAATCAAATACTTGTCAGCAAAAGAACTGGTAGCAACAGTTTCCTCATGCTTGTACTGACCGTGAATAATCGAAGTATAATCTTTCTTCTTGTGCTTCTCAACAGTATTCCAAACCTTAGAAACCCAAGGACAAGTAGTATCAACAATCTTGCAGCCCTTGTCATTCAGCAACTGCATTTCTTGCACACTAGCGCCAAAAGCCGGTAAAATTACCACATCGCCGCTATCGACAACCGAAAAATCTTTCAGTCCCTTTTCAACAGCAATAAAACCAACTTCCATATCCCGCAAATGCTGATTTACAGAAGGATTGTGAATAATCTCATTAGTAATCCAAATCCGTTCCGAGGGGAAATGCTGGCGAGTCTCGTAAGCAATAGCCACAGCGCGTTCCACGCCCCAGCAAAAGCCGAAAGCTTCAGCCAGGCGGATCGTGACTGCACCGCGTTCCAGCCTGTAGTTATTGTCGCGAATTTGCTGGATCAGGCTGCTTTGATAAGCTGTCTCCATCACATTCGCAACCTCAGCTTGGTGTCCGAAACCCTTGCGGTGGTAGTTTTCAGACTGTTGGAGCGATCGTTTAAAAGCTTTAGTATCCATGCGGTATCGAGTTGAAATCTAGGTTAATTACCTTTGATTTTAGAAGGTCTGGGCGCGATCGGGATTATTTGCTTGAGTTGGGAACAGCGGTTAAGGTGTTTATATTGTCAAGAAGAGGGAAGAAGGAATGAACCGCGAAGCCGAAGGAGTCTTCACGGTTCATTAAAAAAAATCAAAAAAAAGCGTAGAGACGCAGATAACTGCATCTCTACACGATCGAACTTATCGATAAAATCAACCGACCTTTTTCGGCGCAAAAGGAGAACCAGATTCAAACGAACTGAAACCGCCGGCAAAATCCTCACCGTAAGCTTCTTCCCCGTGTTGGCAGATATCCAAACCTTGGTCTTCAGCAGATGACGGCACTCGCAGTTCCATAAACTGCCCCAAAATCTTCAGGATCACAAAAGTGCCGACAGCCGCAAACACGTAAGTAGCTAGAACGCCGATAAACTGGGTCACAATTTGCCCAGGATTCCCGGCAAACAACCCGTCAGCTCCGGCAGCGTTAACGGCTTTAGTCGCAAACACGCCAGTCAGAATCGCGCCTACAGTTCCGGCTACCCCGTGAATCGGGAAGGTATCCAAAGAGTCGTCAAATCCCAGCTTAGCCCGCAAGCTAACGGCAAAGAAGCAGCAAACCGAAGCGATCGATCCGATCAAAAGTGCTCCTACTGGCAGGACGAATCCGGCCGCAGGTGTGATGCCTACCAATCCCGCTAGGAAGCCACTAGCAATTCCGACTGCTGTGGGTTTGCCTCTGAGTACCCATTCGATGATTGTCCAAGTTAAACCGCCGGCTGCGGTAGCAATCATTGTCGTGACAAAAGCCACTGTTGCTAAGGAACCGGAACCCAAGGCGCTACCGCCGTTGAAGCCAAACCAGCCGAACCACAGCAGCCCAATTCCGAGCAAGACGTAGGGTACGTTGTGGGGGGTGTGGGGCTTGTTCAAGTGGTCTTTGCGGGGCCCGATCATCCAAGCTGCGACTACGCCAGAAACACCGGAACTGATGTGCACGACTGTACCGCCGGCAAAGTCTAAAGCTCCGATCGCCCCCAGCCAGCCTTTACCCCAAACCCAGTGGGCTAAAGGAGAGTAGATGAAGGTAGACCACAGCAGCACGAACCAGAAGTAGGTTTTAAATGTTACCCGTTCGACGATCGCCCCGGAAATCAATGCTGGAGTGATGATGGCGAACATCATCTGGTAAACCATGAAGACTTGGTGGGGTATTGTCGGTGCGTAGCCGATCGGATCTGGTTTGTCCGCTGTGACGTTGTTTAAGAACATCCAGTCGAAGCCACCGATGAAGCTTTCGAGTCCTTGGCCGAACCCTTTAGCATCCAGGTTGCCGGGGGTGACATCAAAGGCTAAGCTGTAACCCCACAGAGTCCAGGTGACGCCGATTAGTCCCATCATGACTAAGCTCATCATCATGGTGTTGAGGACGTTGCGCGATCGCACCAGCCCTCCGTAGAAAAACGCTAGCCCCGGTGTCATTAGCAATACCAGTGCTGAGGACACCAACATCCAGGCTGTATCGCCACTGTCGATCGGATTCGCCACCACCGCCGCAATAGCCGCAGGGGGAGGAGCATCTTGAGCTAAGGCACTGTTCATCAGCGGCCAGCTTAACAGCCACAGTGCGAGGATGCCGATCGTTAAACTTTTTTTGAGCACGTTATTTTTACCTTCTAAATAGTCAGCAATTTTCTGGGAAGACCGAGCCGATTTTAGATGCGAGGATTTTAGATGCAATAGTTATTTCGTTTTAAGTCCCTGTTTTAGCGGAACAAATCTTTAATAGATAATTCCCAAATCCTCAAGCCCCCGACTTTACATAGCCGGACTCATCTAAATTCGTCAAGTGTCTATCCAATACTTTCCGCCTTTTGGATCGCACCATTTGTCACAACAGTTATTCTGTATCAAATTATACAAATTTCTTTATAATATTTTTTTAATCTATCCCCAGGTACTTGACATCACTGGTCGAAGCAAAGTAAGCGGGGAGGGGGAGAGGGAGAGTGGGGGAAAATCTTCCTTCTTGCTTCAACATCTGACTAACGACTAATGACTAATGACTAACGACTAATGACTAATGACTAACGACTAACGACTAACGACTAATGACTAATTTTTCAACTGCATCTGACCAAACATTTGCAGGGCCGATCGCCAAACCAGATAACCTCGATCATTAAGGTGCAACCCGTCTGTGCTGAGTTCGGTTGGCAAATTGCCGTCAGCATCGGCAAACAGCGGGTACAAATCCAGATACAAAACATTTTCAGAACTAGCAATTTCTTTCAGCCGCCGATTTATTGCCCGAATCCGACTGTTAGGAATCGCCAACAGTCGATCGCGATTTTCCCAAGTAGCTTGTTCGCCGCTGTGCGGCAAAATCGACTGCACTACCACTTGTGCTTTCGGGTGAGCCCACCGCAAATCGCGGATAATCTGGCGCTGGTTGTCCAAAATCCCTTCGTCGCTGGCCCCCCGCAACAAATCGTTAATCCCGATCATCACAAACACCGTATCCGGCGCAGTTCGATCGAACAACTGCAACCGCTTCAGCAAACCCACGGAAGTCTCCCCCGAAATCCCTTGATTCAGCCAAATGCGATCTGCAGGTAACAGCTTCGTCGGAAACCACATACTCAGAGAATCCCCAGCCAAAACACTCAGTTTTGGGGGACGATTCGCCGCCGCCGCCTCAGCTTCCCGGCTCAACTGCGTCACCCACTGCTGATAAGTCCATTTGTGCCGCTGTCCCGGAATCGGCACGTCTGGCGCTGCCTTTGCAGAGATTGTCCCCGGCTGGCGAATTTGTTCCTCCGGGCTTTCTACCGTCACCGCAGCACTCGCAGGAGAGCTTTCTGTCAAGTTGTGTCCCCGCAGCAGCAATTGAGCGACTGTGAGTATCAGTATCCCGTTCGTCAGCAGAGATAGCACAGCCCAAACCGGAACTGTTTTCGATCGACTAACTTCCATCCCTAAGAGGGATTTATGAGTTCTACTTCTGCTAACTCCTCCAAACTTCTCCATAAACTCAAGCTATTTGCAGACACCACACTGAAATAATTGGCACTGATTGCTACATCAAATGTTGCCGCTCAATTAAAGCCTCAATTCTGGTAAGAATCAAGCACTGTAATGTCTTGGGCGTGACGGCGATGCAGAACTTTGCTTTTTGGCACTACTTTACCATAAAAAACCTGCCTGCCAAACTTTATGGCACAGAAATCATGCGATTTTCGATTTTTGCATTGAAGATTTGAGATTTGGAAATTGGGGATAACTTACTGGAACGGGATTTAGAGCTTTTGTACAGTTGCATTTTTTGTGAACCTGCCCTGGACGCAGAAACCCGGTTTGTCAAAGTAAATTGCGTGATTTGAGCAAGAGACTGAGAACTAGAAACCGGGTTTAATAGGGTTAAAAGTGCGTCCGGGACTGCATCTGTCGGCAGCGCCGTTTCAGATTGCGGTTTTTCAGAATCTAGCCCTAGATGAGCGATTTGTACATCTAGGGGTACGAAAGCTGAAGAAAGCCGATCGTCCCACGCTTTACAGTTTTGCTCTAAAGTTTGGTAGTCCTGTCCCCAGCACCCTCAGAATAACCGCCGTAGCTGCCCTCTGTTCTGTTGCCGGAGTTAGTTTCCTTCACGAACCCGCTGTAAGCTTCCATCCCGTGTTCGCCGATATCCAAACCTTCAGCTTCCTCAACAGCAGAAACGCGGATACCCAACAAAGCTTTGAGTGCAGCCCAAAAAATCGTACTCAGCAGCACAGTCATCCCGCCTACAGAGATAATGCCGACCAACTGCGCCCACAGTTGAGTGAAGCCTCCACCCATGAGCAATCCGGCTGCTGGGCCTGCGGTATAAATTCCAGTTGTAGGCCCGTCAGCAAATAAGCCAACTGCCAGAGTTCCCCAAACACCGCAGACTAAGTGAACTGAAGTTGCACCTACAGGATCGTCAATTTTCAAGTTGTCGAAGAAAGTTACTGCGAAAACTACCAAAATGCCGGCGATCGTGCCGATAATGGCAGAGTTGGGTATGTTGACCCAAGCGCAGCTTGCTGTTACCCCGACTAAGCCGGCGAGGATGCCGTTGATAATCATTGACAGATCTGGTTTTCCCAGGTAAAGCCAAGCTGTAATCATGGCAGCAACGCCTCCGAAGGCGCCGGAGGTGTTGGTGGTGATGGCAATGTGGGCGATCGCATTTGGATCGACAGCCATTGTCGAACCGGGATTGAACCCGAACCAGCCCAACCACAGAATCAAACAGCCCAGGGTGGCAATGCTCATGTTGTGTCCCGGCATTGCCACAGTATCGCCGTCGCGGTACCTGCCGATCCGCGGCCCCAAAAATGCCGCTCCCATCAAAGCAGCCCAACCGCCTACCGAGTGAATCACTGTCGAACCCGCAAAATCGTAGAAACCAGCTTTTGACAGCCAGCCGCCACCCCAAATCCAGTGTCCGGTAATCGGGTAAGCAATACCGACTAGCAGCAAGCTGAAAATTAAGAATTCCAGGAATTTAATTCGCTCTGCAACTGCCCCAGAAACGATCGTGGCAGCAGTTCCGGCAAAAACTAATTGGAAAAAGAATTTAGCGTTGAGGGGTACTCCCGTCCAGTTTAGCGAGTCGAAAATGCCTTGATAGGCATCTCCTGTAGCGGGGCTGTTGTCAGCTACATTCCACAGGAAAAATCCGCCGCTCGTACCAACAAAACCGTTGCCGTCGCTGAACATTAATGCAAAGCCGATCGCCCAAAATGCGATCGTAGACAGCGCAAACACAATCAGGTTTTTGGACAGCACGTTAACCGCATTTTTTTGACGGCAAAAACCCGTTTCCAACATACCGAAACCCGCGTTCATAAAGAACACTAGCATCCCAGCCACCATTACCCACATGGTATCCATGCCCACCTTGAGGCTGGCCAATTGTTCCTCTGTGGTTGGCGTGGGAGGGGTTTGGGCTACCGCTGCATATCCCCAGAGCGAGAATACGAGTACAGCTAAAGGAATGCAGGCTTGCCAACTCGGGCTCAGGCGGGCGATCGCCCTTTGTAATTTCTTGAACCTGCTGACTTTCGTCAATAATTTAGCTGCTGGTAAATTTGAAGACTCTCGCCTGAGTTGTTTCGACTTTTTCTTTCCGATAGTCATTTTTATCATTTTCGCCCTCTTTACAACTGTTGCGATCGGTAAGAACCCGAAAACCTCCCAATTCTACTACAGAAATTTAGAGATTATTGTTCAGATTGAGATAGTTCTGATAACCTACATTTTCTAGCTGATTTTGTTTATTCATTACAGATTCGGACAAGTTTTTGCGGTATGCGAGGACTCGATCTAGCAATTCTGG
Organism: Microcoleus sp. CAN_BIN18; assembly: GCA_026786085.1. GTDB lineage: Bacteria > Cyanobacteriota > Cyanobacteriia > Cyanobacteriales > Microcoleaceae > Microcoleus. The sequence continues at coordinate 7,352 of JAJAYT010000355.1, forward strand.
CTGGTAAACTGCTAATATTTGAACGGCCAGCAAGCCGGCATTTTTAGCATTGCCGATCGCCACTGTTGCTACCGGTATCCCCGCTGGCATTTGGACGATCGAGTACAGAGAATCTATCCCTTGCAAGTGTCGGCTCGCTATCGGCACGCCAATTACTGGCAAAGGCGTTAAAGATGCTACCATACCTGGGAGGTGTGCCGCTCCCCCGGCACCTGCGATAATTACTTTCAAGCCTCGTCGGTGGGCGGTTTGGGCGTATTCCACCATGCGCTCGGGAGTGCGGTGGGCAGAGACGATCGCCACGGAGCAAGGTACATTAAATTCTTCGCAAACGGCGATCGCATCTTTCATGGTTGGCAAATCCGAATCGCTACCCATGATAATTCCAACTGTCGGTTCATTCATGCAATTTTAAGATTTCCAACTTCAGATCGATGCTAATTGTAAATTATTGTATTGCCTCAAATTTATAAATTTTCCCGTAAATAGTGATGAATAAAGCCACAACCCCAAATGCTACCCCCATAGATATTGTCAATGCTCGCCTCCCTGGTTGCAAAGATTTGCAGATGCTGGCGATTGACGAAACGGGAATCATTCAAGAAGTTTGCCCGATGGATGCCATATTTAAACGAATTTCTCCTCCCGATTTGCAAGTCCTTGATGCAGCAGGTTACTGGCTTTCTCTGGGTGGCGTTGACTTGCAGATTAACGGAGCCCTCGGTTTGGCTTTCCCCGATTTAGAAAGCAAACATATTGAAGTTTTACCGAAAATTTGTCAATTTTTATGGAATCAGGGAGTCGATGCTTTTTTGCCGACTTTGCTGACAACTTCGCTCGATAAGTTTAGGCGATCGCTCTCCACCATAGCTAATTATATCCGCACAGCAAAAACCACTGCTTCCGCAACCAATAAACTCAAGACAGCGGAAATTCTAGGCGTTCACCTCGAAGGCCCTTTTCTCAACCCCCAGAAGCGAGGAGCTCACCCAGTTGAGTTTTTACTACCGCTAACTATAGAAAATGTAAAGCAAGTTTTAGGAGATTGTGCCGATATTGTCAAAATAATTACTTTAGCGCCGGAATTAGACAGCACTGGCGAAGTCATTCCCTATTTGCAAAGTTTAGGAATTGCCGTTAGTCTCGGACACTCCCAAGCGACGGCAGAGCAAGCACAGCAAGCATTTGCCCAGGGAGCTTCAATGGTAACTCACGCTTTTAATGCGATGCCAAGTTTGCACCACCGAGAACCGGGTTTGTTGGGAGCGGCGATCGTTTATCCGGGGGTAAAATGTGGTTTAATTGCTGACGGCAAGCACGTTTCTCCGACAATGATTGATTTTTTGCTGCGCGCTGGCAGGTACGAAACAGGCATTTTTTTAGTGAGCGATGCTTTGGCTCCTTTGGGTTTGCCTGACGGTGTTTATCCTTGGGATTCCCGACAAATTGAAGTCAGAAAAGGTACGGCATGGGTAAGATTAGATTACCACTCGCCGCTGGAATCTGCTACTTTGGCAGGTACAACTCTGCCGCTGTTGGCGGGAGTGCAGAATTTGGTGAAGTGGGGGATTTGTGAGCCTGAAAGTGCGATCGCCCTGGCTACTGAATCTCCCAGAAAGGCGATGGGACTTTCGGGAATTATCGGCAAACCGGCAACTCAACTGTTGCGCTGGAATTTAAATGAGGCGACAAAAGAATTAACTTGGCATCGGGTATTCTAACTCATTGGTTATTGGTTATTGGTTATTGGTTATTGGTTATTGGTTATTGGTTATTGGTTATTGGTTATTAGTTATTAGTTATTAGTTATTGGTTATTGGTTATTAGTTATTGGTGATTTACTACTAATGCATTATGCGCATTGCGCAATGCCTTATTCCCATTTCCCAATGCCCAATTCCCTATGCCCAATGCCCAATGCCCAATGCCC
>JAJAYT010000356.1 GCA_026786085.1 Microcoleus sp. CAN_BIN18
GTTCCGATCTCGAAGATGGCGAGGTCGGTGAGGCCCCGTGCGAGGTTTCGGCGCGCGATAGCCACAAGCCCCGGCACGAGCGAGGTTCGCATCCACGCGGCATCCGGGTCTAGCGGGTTAGCGAGCTTCACCGCTGGCACCCGATCGCCGTCGAGCTGCCCGAACATCTCGTTGCTCGGCTCAGAAACAAATGGGTACGCGAGTACCTCGGTAAGCCCGGCGGCGGCGAGCCCGTTCGCAGTTGTACGCCGCAGCCGTTGTTCACGCGTTAGGCCGCGTCCGGGCGGGGCCACCGGCAACAGCGAAGGGATACGGTCGTAGCCGACGATTCGGGCGACCTCTTCTGCGAGGGTGGCGGCATCCGTCAAGTCCGGGCGCCAGCTCGGCGGGGTCACGACCCAGCCAGAGCCACCACCACCAGCACCAGCACCAGCGCCAGCACCAGCACCAGCGCCAGCACCAGCGCCAGCACCAGCACCAGGCCCCGTAAGTCTGTGCCGCCAAGTAGAACCTCGCGTAGCGCCGAGGGGTCTAGCTATCCGCACCGAGCCTTCCAAGACTTCTGCTGTTAAAGGGGGTGTACCGGCTAACGGTCAAGTAACGCTTGTACCGAATTTCCAGTTAGTGAAAGATAAGAATGGAGAAGACCGTAATTGGGTTGAAATTTCAGCCCCTGTACCCGGATTCATCTCGGCTGGAAATTTGATTATGTGCAAATAGACTGAATAAGCAAACTGAGTGCATCTCAATGAGTGGAAGGGCTCTGGCATTCCGGCAGACAATTTATTAGTGATAACCAGAGATTTACTGCCGGAATGCCAGATCCCCTACGAATATATTTGTAAAACACAGATGCACCCAGCAAACGCTCTTGTTGAGCTATATCAAGTCTGGTTAACAGTTGACAGTTGACAGTTGACAGCGAAGTTTTTAGGCAGGGGATTTAAGCCCCAGCCTAAAAACAATCCACCTAAAGGTGGGGGCTTAAATCCCCTGTGCTTTGGTTAAATAACTCGATCGGTTTGTAGTGATGACGAAGAGTCCTCTCTCTGGCTTTTAGTTAAATTAAAAAGGACTAAAGTCCGAACGATCGAACAAATGACAAAAGTTAGGGCTATTTGAGTCCGATCGTGCTTTTACTCAAAAAAGCCGATCGACCTTTCTACCTACAGCGGCCGGCCGCCCAATTTTGATGTCCGCGATTTGGCTGACACTTCGATTGTCTGCCAATCCACAGAATTTCCCACTTATTTTGCCTAAATACAAGCTCGATGCGATGCTGCATGGCTGCAACAGAATCGTCAGCTAAACCGACGACAGTATGCACGATTACTGCGGTTTCTCGCGTGGGATATTCCACCGAAATTCCATCGCTTTTTCTGCCTTCAGATTCTTGGTCACGGCTAAAGAGTTTTGATGCGATATCTTTGGGGTTAGAGACGGTAATTTTGCGATCGCCCAGAAACTGTTTGACGTTAATTGATTCGTAGTTCGATCGCGTTGCAGGCTGCGAAAGTGCTGCGATGGGAAGTTGGATGCAGGTAAAAACAGCGAGGAAAAAGAGCGATTCCTTGACAATGGATTTGTTCATGAGGCTTGAGATTGTTCGAGAAATTTTTGTCTCCTTGATGCGAAGGCCGCCAAATCTGCCTGGGTGAATTGGGTTTGCTGCCATGAGGGACGGGTTAGGAGTCGATCGCACCAAGCTTGAATTTTGGGATATCCGTCTACAGATACACCCACCCAAGATAGCAAAGGCACGACGGTACCGGCAACGCACTCGGCATATGTTAAAGTGTTGCTACCGAAAAAAGGGCGTGAAGCGGAGCTATCCCGTAGGGAATCGTCCAACAAACCTTCAAAGAATGTCAACACAGAATCGACTTTTTCCTTAGCGTTTGCGATTATCTGCGCTTGGGGACTTCCCCAACCCATTACTTCACTGCTGAGTGGGTAAAGTGCCGGCCCAAGTTCGTTAATCGTGACCAATTCTACCATTTTCACAATTGCCAAATCTTTGGCATTTTTCGGAAGCATTGCCGGTTCAGGATACTTCGCTTCTAGATAGTCAAGAATTGCCAGAGACTCGACGACGGTGAATTCACCATCAACCAAAACAGGGATGCGGTGAAAAGGATTCATTGCCACAAATTCAGGCTCTAAGTGATCGCCGTCCAAGTGGATTTCTACTAATTCAAAGTCGAGGTTTTTTTCTAAGAGGGCAACCCACACGCGGCGGGAATTGGTGGAAATGGGAGTATGGTAAAGTTTCATAAATGGTGTGCCTGGTTATTGAAAGGTAATCAAAGCCACATCTTGATTATGCACCTTAACTGATCAATTTTTGCTGCGTTCTCTCAAAGTTATTCGAGAGCTTGATCTGAAATTACTCTAATCCGTTTACAAACTTCCTCCGCCGTCATCGCCTCGCTAGTTTCCCACTCTGCAAAAGTCTCTTATAGGGCTTAAGATAGTGCTTTTTCGTAAGCGATATCTTCTCGTTCAGTAGTATTCTGCTCTAAACCTCTCTTCATGTCTGCTAGTAGAAGCTCTAAAAATTTAATATCGTTCCCTAGATCAGCAGCCTCATTTTCATCTACATCTTCAATGACTTGTAAACGTTCTTGATAGGCATTGATTTGATGTTCAATGGCTTCTATAATAAACCTTAAATCTTTAAATGATAGATTCATGTTAGCTTACTATCCTATAAATCACCTCTACAGGTAGTATGAGGGAGCGATTTCAGAGTCATCGTCAGAGGTACGTTCGGCACGAATCTCGTCCATAATTTCCTGAAAATCTGGATCGTCTTTAAACACACCCGCAAATTGCATCCAGGCGGGTTCTGAAGCCTGAATCGGTACTTCCCAGGAAATAGCTTCAATATGCTTAAGTCTTTCTAACAATGTGGTTTGAAGTTGGGTAATGGCTTCTTCCCGAGTTGCTGCTTCAACTCGACAGTGCGGAAACTCGAAAACAGAAGCAGAAACCTGTCCTGATGAGAGAGTTTCTAACAGGAGTGTCACTTTCAATTGGCTAGATGGTTGGGATTGCAATACATTTAAGCTTGTTACCATGTTTAAATCACGATTTCTAAGTGCTGTCTTGATTGTATCGCAAAAAAAATCCCTTACCATTTCAGGCAAGGGGCGATCGCTTTTTTAGAACTAACTCGTCTTCAGTTGCTCTAATTTTTGTCTAACCAAGATATCAACTTCCTCAACCTCAGCACTTGATTTCGGGAGGTCAAACGTCTTGGTTGAGGCTTCAGAGGTAAAACGGTCAATAAAGGCATGAAACGCTGTTCTATCATTGGGGTGAGCAATGACATAAGCTCTTAGCTCTATTTTAGTCATAGTATTAAATTCAGGCTCGCTCACAAAAACCTCCACAAACCATTGCGATAGATTTCTATCTCTATATTATCTCCTGCCAAGATAAATAGATGACCTGTTCGCTCGTCTAGGCGGACAATGAAAACAGGGGTGAATGTATTGGTTAAGGATTGACATAGTATGACACATCTGATGCCTTGTTCAGCAGTTGGCAAGTTCATTTTAACATTCCTGGCGAGTTTTAATTAACTTGAACGCAGGGTTAGGCTTTTGGGTATAACCGGGCGTTCTGAGTACGAGGCACGGGGGCCTTATATATTGAGCGTTTAGTTAATTTCGCTTCAGAGTTAAAATTATGCCTACAGTAAAAGCACTTCCCAAAATAACAGGGCGGGCCCGAAAGCCCGCCCCACAAGAACGATCGACTATTAATTAATAATCGAAGTCGCCGCCGCCCATGCCGCCGCCGCCGCCAGAAGCAGCGCCTTCCCTGGGTTCGGGCTTGTCAACGACGATACACTCGGTTGTCAACACCATGCCGGCAATAGATGCAGCATTTTGCAGAGCAGAACGAGTTACCTTAGCTGGGTCAACGATACCAGCTTCAAACATATCGACAAACTCATTTGTCGCTGCATTGAAACCAACGTTGAATGGCTTTTCTTTGACGCGCTCAGCGATGACAGCGCCATTCAAACCAGCATTTTCAGCAATCCGCTTCAGAGGAGCAGCCAGAGCCCGTGCCACAATCAAAGCACCGGTCAATTCTTCGCCCTTCAGATTGGCGTTCGCCCACTCTTCCAATTGAGGAGTTAGGTGAGCCAAAGTTGTACCGCCACCAGGAACGATGCCTTCTTCGACAGCAGCTTTGGTGGCGTTGATTGCATCTTCAAGACGCAGTTTGCGATCCTTCATTTCGGTTTCGGTAGCTGCGCCGACTTTGATGACTGCAACGCCGCCAGCCAATTTTGCCAAACGTTCTTGCAGCTTTTCTTTGTCGTAGGAAGATTCGGTTTCGTCCATTTGACGACGAATTTGTTCGCAACGCGACTTGACGGCGACTTCGTTACCTTCGGCAACAATTGTGGTGCTGTCTTTGGTGATGGTGACGCGGCGAGCTTTGCCGATTACTTCCAGCTTGGTGTTTTCCAGTTTCAAGCCGGCGTCTTCGGTGATCAGTTGACCGCCGGTCAATACGGCGATATCTTCTAACATGGCTTTGCGTCGATCGCCAAAACCAGGTGCTTTAACAGCAGTCACGTTCAACACACCGCGCAGCTTGTTGACAACGAGGGTAGCTAAAGCTTCTTTCTCAATGTCTTCTGCAATGATCAGCAGCGGGCGGCCGGAACGGGCTACTTGTTCGAGCACTGGCACTAAGTCTTGTACCAAGCCGATTTTTTTGTCTGTCAACAAGATGAAGGGTTCTTCGAGAATCGCTTCCATCCGTTCGGTGTCGGTGACAAAGTACGGAGAAATGTAGCCTTTGTCGAAGCGCATTCCTTCGGTGATTTCGAGTTCGGTGGTCATGGATTTGCCTTCTTCCAGGGAAATCACGCCTTCCTTGCCCACTTTGTCCATTGCGTTAGCAATCATTTGGCCAACTTCATCGTCGTTACCCGCAGAGATGGAGCCGACTTGAGCGATGGATTTGGAATCTTCTACTTGTTTGGCGTGTTCGGCAATTTTTCCGACCAAAAAGGTGGTTGCTTTGTCAACACCGCGCTTGAGGGCGATCGCATTTGCGCCGGCTGCTACGTTCCGCAGGCCTTCTTTGACCATTGCGTGGGCGAGAACGGTAGCAGTTGTGGTGCCGTCGCCTGCTGCGTCGTTGGTTTTGGAGGCGGCTTGACGGATCAAGGCAACGCCTGTGTTTTCTACATGATCTTCTAGTTCGATTTCTTTGGCGATGGTAACGCCGTCATTAACGATTTGAGGGGCTCCGAATTTCTTTTCGAGAACCACGTTACGACCTTTGGGGCCGAGGGTGACTGCTACTGCTTCGGCGAGAATGTCCATACCGCGTTCGAGGGCGCGACGTGCATTTTCGTTGTAGATTATACGCTTAGCCATAGTTTTTTGGGGTTGAAAGGGTTTGAGATTTGGGATTGGGGATGATGGATGTTAGTCATTTGTCCTGTGTCATTAGTTGTTTGGCGGCGTTCGCTTTAAACTAATGACTGATGACTGATGACTAAGGATTGATGACTAATGATTAATTAGTTAACGATCGCCAGAATATCTTTTTCGGCCAACAAGACGTATTCGTCGGTGCCGAGTTTGATGTCGGTGCCGGCATACTTCGAGTAGAGAACTTTGTCGCCGACTTTGACTTCCATTTCCACGCGCTTGCCGTCGTCATTGCGCTTGCCTGGGCCCACTGCCGCGACTTCGCCTACTTGGGGCTTTTCCTTGGCTGTGTCGGGCAGAAGGATGCCGCCGGCGGTTTTTTCTTCGCTAGCGCTTACTTTCACGAACACGCGCTCGCCTAGCGGTTTAACGGTAGAAACACTCAGTGATACTGCTGCCATAAATAAATCTCCAGATTATACGATCCTAGTCAGTTAGCCGTCCGGGGTCGCTATGAAAGCAACGGCCGACTGCTTACAACTGACATATTAGCACTCTCGACTCCTGAGTGCTAATTTAGCTTTAATCAGGGGCGATCGTATCTTACGTGTCTGTACGGGTTCCCGAACCGATAATGAGTGGGAGAGTGCCGGAGTGCTGGAGTGAGGGAGTGAGAGAGGGAAAGAGTGGGGGAGTGGGAGAGTGGGGAAGTGGGAGAGGGAAATAGAACGGAAACCAGGCATTTAACTGTACTGGTGTGAAAAAGCACAGCCCGATCGGCAAGATGATAAGTTGAAGGCCCTCAAGTTGAGAGGACGATCGCACCCATAACACATCGGACAACTCTAGTTTTCTGCCTGTCTCTGCTACTCCTGCTTGTGACTTTGGTTCTAAAGAACCTGCACCTCCAGAAGTTCGATCGCCCGAGTCTGGTGACACTTGACCCAAAAGTTTCGTGCGTAGAGGACATCGGACAGTTTGCCAAACTACACTATAAATAGTTAAATACGTAAGTGGGGAGTCAATAGATTTTTCTATATCATAAAGTACCAATTAAAATCGGGGCATCAACCTACAATTGAGCATCTACAGATTAAATATCTCACTTGGCTATCAAGAGGATTTTTCCCACAAATCAAGGCCTGACAACATCATTGATGACTATTTACTTGGGAGATAAGTTTTGTTAAGTTCAGCTAGATCGTCAAGTGGCAGGCGATCGTCCATTATTAAGTTTTAGCTGGGTTTTTAGTCCAAAGGCATTGAAAAAGCAAAGTCAGAACACTTCGATGGGGAAGCGGTAACACCCGCCCCGTTTTCCCCTCACGGCAATCGCATCACCGGGCGACGGCCGGGGACGCGCAGAACAAACAAGATTGAAAACAAAGAATTGTGCGGGATACTCTAGCGGGAATAAATATGAAGGACAATTCAGCAGACCAAAAACGGCTGATGTTGGTTGACGATGACCCGAACTTGATCTTGCTAGTCAAGGATTACTTGGAGTTTCGGGGTTACAACGTCATTACAGCAGAAAACGGCAGACACGCTCTCGAAAAACTCGAACAAGAAGTCCCCGATTTGATCATCTGCGATGTGATGATGCCGGAAATGGACGGGTATACTTTAGTCAAACACATCAGAGAAGACCCGCGCACGAGCTGGATTCCGGTTCTTTTCTTGTCCGCCAAAGGTCAAAGTTCAGACCGAGTAAAAGGCTTGAGCACTGGGGCTGACGTTTATATCGTCAAGCCTTTTGAACCGGAAGAACTGGTAGCTCAAGTAGAATCGTCTCTGAAAGCAGCATCCCGCTTGATTCGCCACTCAAGTCCCGGTATTGAGAACGGCCCAAAAATCAAGGCGCGTCGCAATGTCGAATTGACTCCCACTGAGTTAAAGGTGGTACAGTTGCTAGCTCAGGGTATGGCAAACCGCCAAATCGCAGACGTAATGAATGTCAGCCAGCGGACTATAGAGAGCCACGTCAGCAATATGCTGGGCAAAACAGGTCTGCACAACCGGACAGAGTTAGCTCGCTGGGCCCTTGAAAGCAAAAAGGCTTGAGCACTATTCGCGGCCCGAATGTTGTGAAATCAGGGGAGCAAAAGGTATTGCAATGGGCTTCGGCCTCAAGCGTGGTATGACCGTGAGGCTGGTAGTTTCAAGCCTCATACACCGGGAGCATCGCAGCCGCTCGCTTAGTTACTGGGGGTCTGGTTCGATCGCCATAGCTCGATCGAATACCAGCAGCGTTAAAAGAGCCCTCTGGCGGTAGTGCCAAAAATATGAAATACTGGGGGGATGGAGTTTTCTGAAGTTTAATCTATTGCCTCAGTTAGCTCCATGTTGCTAAAATGTGATATTTAGATTAACTTCTTTCTACAATTATTAGGTCTAAGTTTCTATGACAAACTTAATGAACCGCCTTTCTATTTTTGTGGACGGGAACAATATGTTCTACGCTCAACAAAAGAACGGCTGGTTTTTTGATCCTCGCAGGGTGCTCGAATATTTCAAAACTTCGCAGCCGAATGTCATCTTGATCAATGCTTTCTGGTACACGGGTTTGAAAGATCCCCAAGACCAACGGGGATTTCGAGATGCTTTGATCAGTCTGGGTTACACGGTTCGCACGAAGATTCTTAAGGAATATTACGATGATGCTTCGGGCAGATATTCTCAAAAAGCTAATTTAGACATAGAGATTGTGGTTGATATGTTTAATACGGTGGATCAGTACGACCAAGTTGTGCTGTTTAGCGGGGATGGCGATTTTGAGCGGGCTATAGAGCTACTGCGATCGAAAAATACTCATATTACTGTGGTATCCACCGAAGGAATGATTGCTAGAGAGTTGCGAAATGCTACAGATAGGTATATAGACCTAAATGAAATTCGCGAGCATATCGAGAAAATGGATTATTAGTCAGTTGACAGTTGACAGTTGACAGTTGACAGTTGACAGTTGACAGTTGACAGGGAAGTAGTCCGATTTCATTAATCATTAATCATTAGTCAGCAGTCAGCAGTCATTAGTCAGTAGTTATGGGTTGTTAATTATTAATTATTCGTTATTGGCGCGAAACATGGGACTGGTGACTGCGGGCTAAGTGCCCAGAAAAACGGACAAGTAAAATTCAGGAGAACACTTTTGTAGAGCTATGAAAACTCAACCAAGTCAAGACCGGATTATTATTTTCGATACGACTTTGCGGGACGGAGAACAATCTCCGGGCGCATCTCTGAATGTCGATGAAAAGCTAACTATTGCCCGTCAGTTAGCGAGATTGGGCGTGGATGTGATAGAAGCGGGTTTCCCTTTCACCAGCACGGGAGATTTTGAGGCTGTCCAAAAAATAGCTCGGACTGTTGGCACGGAAAATGGGCCGACAATTTGCGGTTTGGCAAGGGCGAGAAAGCCGGATATTAAAACAGCAGCCGAAGCTGTGAAACCAGCCGTAAATTCGCGAATTCATACGTTTCTAGCTACGTCTGATATTCACTTAGAATATAAGCTGAAAAAGACGCGGGCTGAGGTTCTGGAAATTGTGCCGGAAATGGTGGCTTATGCTAAGTCTTTTGTCGAAGATGTGGAGTTTTCGCCGGAAGATGCTTGTCGTTCTGATCCGGAGTTTTTGTATCAGGTGCTGGAACGGGCGATCGCAGCCGGTGCAACTACTGTGAATATTCCCGATACTGTCGGCTACACAACTCCGAACGAGTTTGGGGCTTTGATTCGGGGAATTAAAGAAAACGTGCCGAATATCGATCGGGCAATTATTTCGGTTCACGGTCACAATGACTTAGGATTGGCTGTTGCTAACTTTTTGGAAGCTGTGAAAAATGGCGCCAGACAGTTAGAATGCACGATTAACGGCATTGGCGAACGGGCGGGAAATGCGGCTTTGGAAGAGTTGGTAATGGCGCTTTACGTGCGACGCCAATATTTTAATCCGTTCTTGGGCCTGTCTGCGGATTCTGATGAACCTCTGACGAATATTGATTCGCGCCAAATTTACAAAACTTCGCGCTTGGTTTCCAATTTGACGGGGATGTTGGTACAGCCAAATAAGGCGATTGTTGGGGCAAATGCTTTCGCCCACGAGTCGGGAATTCATCAGGATGGGGTGCTGAAAAATAAGCTGACATACGAGATTATGGATGCTGAGTCGATCGGCTTAACGGAAAATCAAATCGTATTAGGCAAATTATCAGGCCGCCATGCTTTTCATACTCGCTTGAAAGAGTTGGGTTTTGAAATGGCTGATGATGAGCTAAATAAGGCTTTTGTCAAGTTTAAGGATTTGGCCGACAAGAAAAAAGAGATTACGGATTGGGATTTGGAGGCGATCGCCAATAATGAATTCCACCAAGCTCCAGAACTTTTCCGGTTAGAATTGGTACAGGTATCCTGTGGCGACAAATCTCGTCCGACAGCCACCGTCAGCGTGCGGAATCCGGCGGGGGAAGAATTGACTGATGCTGCGATCGGTACTGGGCCTGTAGATGCCATTTATCGGGCGATTAACCGCGTGGTAAATGTACCAAATGAGTTGATCGAGTTTTCGGTACAATCGGTGACAGGAGGCATAGATGCGATCGGCGAAGTAACAATTCGCTTACGTCATGAAGGCAAAGTATTTTCTGGACACTCAGCCAATACTGATATTATTGTAGCATCCGCAGAAGCATACATCAGCGCCTTAAATCGACTGTACGTGTCATTACAGTCTAGTGCTGAAAAAGCATCCGAAAAGCCAACTCAAATCAGAAATGAAGTTGTTGCAGCAGAAGTACAGCGCTGATAAATTTATTGTCAGGCATATTTCTTAAAACAAACCGCAGACGAACCAAGATAATAGCAGATAAATCTCAATTAATCTGCGTTAATCCGCGTTCATCTGCGGTTTAAAATTAATTGTTTTACTAACAACGAACCCTTAAAAAAATGCAAGAAGAAACTTTAAAAAAAGAGCGACAATTCCACGATGCTTGGGCATCCACAATCGACGTTGACGGCATCCGCGTCAATGATTACTTTGAAGCTTGCACTGCCCCAGAAAATAGATTTATCCTCAAGCAAATGGGCGATATTACGGGCAAACGCCTGTTAGATTTAGGCTGTGGTGCCGGAGAAAACAGCGTTTATTTTGCTAAAAAAGGCGCGCATTGTGTAGCGGCTGACTATTCTCAGGGCATGGTAGATGTGGCGCTGAAATTGGCAGAAAAAAACGGTGTCACCATAGAAGGTTGCACTGTCAATGCAATGGCGTTAGATTTCCCAGACAACAGTTTTGATATTGTTTACGCTTCTAATTTACTGCACCATTTGCCGGAACCAGAAAAAGCAATTCGGGAAATGCAGCGCGTGCTAAAACCGGGCGGTAAAGCTTGTTTTTGGGACCCGATGAAGCACAATCCGGTGATTAATGTTTACCGCAGGATGGCGACTGAGGTGCGGACTGAGGATGAAACTCCTTTGGATATTAATATTGTGAAGTTTGTTGAATCTCTGTTTTCGGAGACGGCTTACGATACGTTTTGGCTGACGGCGCTGTGGATTTTTTTACGCTTTTATTTGATCGAAAAAGTTCATCCTAATGATGAGCGTTATTGGAAGAAGATTATTCTTGAACAGGAGAGATTGAAGCCGGAATATTCTAGGTTGGAAGGGTTGGATGGGTTTTTGAAGAAGTTGCCTTTGATGAAGCGCTTGGCTTGGAATTTGGCTGTGGTGGCAACAAAGTAGTTAAAAGAAGTACAATAAGTCAAAGCATTTAATTAAGAGGCTAATTATGCCAGAAACTATTACTGCTGTCTACGAAAACGGGGTTTTTCGTCCCCTGAGCCCTTTGTCATTGAATGATGGGGAAACTGTGCAGATCACAATTGTAGCGGAAGTTTCGCAGGAAGAAGTCAAGGGCGATCGCGAAAAGGCGATTAAGTTGATGGATGTACGAGGATTGATGCGTTTACCAAATAAGCAGGGTAAGCTCGATCGAGCAGAATTAGCACGCCGCGAACAGAAATGGCGCGAATTGATGAAAAAAATGGAACCGCTACCAGGTAAGCCTCTGTCAGAAATCATTATCGAGGATCGTGGCCCGTGGTAAATGCTTATTTTTTCGATACTAGCGCTTTAGTCAAACGGTACGTGCCTGAAATAGGCAGTGACTGGATTTTATCGATTACCGCTCCTGCTACAAACAGTGATTTAGTTATTAGCCAGATTACTTGGGTGGAGTTACACAGCGCTTTTGCACGCCGTCTGCGGGATGGAAGTTTGTCTGCGGAGCGCTTTGATTTAATTGTGCAAAAAGTTAGGGAGGATTTTGAAAATGAATACCGAGTCATAGATGTCGATCCAACTGTGATAGAAACAGCCGCCGAATTGGTGATGCAACATCCGCTGCGGGCTTATGATGCTGTACAGTTGGCGTCGGCTTTGCGCTTTCAATCTACTACTCTCCTTTCGCAGCCAGAAACTCAACTAATTTTTGTTTCGGCGGATAATCGATTGCTGGATATTGCTCAGTCGGCCGGGCTGGCGATCGACAATCCTAATAATTATCGCTCATCAAACGGTTCGTAGTGCGGACTTTAGTCCAATGGCACTGAAAAAGTGAGCAAAAAAAAATCTGTAAGGCAAGATATACATAGATAATTGCCTTACAAACCAAAATATCTCTCTCCATTATGGCAAATCGTGCGTGCATTCTCAAACAACAATTTTTGCAGAGCGTTGCCTCACCTTGGGAGAAGCTGCTGCCAGATTCGTTAGTCCAGGAGCTTCTAGCGAATGAGAAGATCACCTACTACCAAAGCATCTACACACCGATAGTCACCTTGTGGGCGATGATATCCCAGGTACTCGATCCCGACAAAAGTTTGAGTCAAGCCGTGAAGCGGATGAGTACGTGGCTGAGTGCGGCGGGAGTCAAGCCTCCTTCTTCTGACACCTGGGCATACAGTAAAGCTCGTAAGCGACTAAAGCGAAAAACTCGTTCAACAGTTAGTACCCATAGTCGCAGAGGCTCTAGAAAAGCAAGTTCCCATAGAACAACAATGGTGTGGACGACGGGTGCGGGTACTAGATGGGACAACGCCGGTTGATGAGTGATACTGCGGCTAATCAAGCCGAGTATCCGCAACACAGCAATCAAAAAGTTGGGTGTGGATTTCCCATCGCTAAAATAGTGGTACTCTTTTCATTGCTGACTGGGGCTGTGGTATCCGCTGGCATAGCTTCCTTGGCGAGCAGTGAGATTGTGATGAGCCGTTTGATTTATGCAAATTTAGTCCCCGACGATGTGATATTGGCAGATCAAGCTTATGGTAATTATGTCGATTTAGTTTTGGTGAAACAGCAAGGAGCAGATGCTGTTTTCCGTAAAAATCATCTCCGTAAAACTGACTTTCGACGGGGAAAAAAGTTGGGCATTGGCGATCACAAAGTCGTCTGGAATAAGCCCCAACAGTGTCCCAACCACATGACTATTGAGGAATTCGAGGCATTACCGTCTAGTTTCATCGTCCGGGAAGTGTGAAGAGCGAATTAAACGCCGAGGCTTCAGAGCTGAGCGGATCATCTTCTGTGACAACATTGGTGGATGCCAAACTGTACACTGTTGAAAAGTTGACTCTTTTATATGGACTTCGTTGGTCGGCAGCAGAAGTCAATTTACGCTATCTCAAAACCACGTTAAAAATGGAGATGTTAACAGCTAAAGCTCCGGCGATGGTGAGAAAAGAAATCTGGACACACTTATTAGCTTACACTTTATTACGTACCATTATGTGGCAGGCTGTATCTTCGTCTGAAAATACAGTTTTTCAACTCTCATTCCAATCAACCAGGCAGCAGTTTAATCTGTTATTGACGCTGTTGGCAACTACAGGAAAACGTCAACAGCGACAATGGCATCAATTACTGTTGGAACAGGTGGCAACTAATTTACTCACGATTCGACCAGAGCGTTCTGAACAAGCGAGTTTTGAAACGCAGACCGAAACCGTATCCTCGAATGCAGGAACCTCGCTCTGTCTTGAAAGCTAAACTGAGGGCGTGATTAAGCCTTTTTCAGTGCCATTGGACTTTAGTCCGCAACAAGTGAGCGGACTGAAGTCCGCACTACGAACCTGTATTGCTGGGGTGGTTATTTTAGAGGATTTCTTTCAAGATTCTAACTAATATTTGATTTTGTTCTTCCGTACCTATACTAATTCGCAATTTGTCTTTTAATCGGGGCTGATTAAAGTATCTAATTAATATTCCCCGTTCTTTGAGTGTTTGATAAATCCTTTCTGCATCGCCGTTGGGCGGTCTAACTAACAAAAAGTTGGTTTGCGATGGCCAAACTTCAAAGCCTAATTCTTTGAAGATAAGTGCTAGTTTTGCTCTGGAAGCCTTAATTTTTTCGGCGTTGGCTGTTTTGTGGTCTGAATCTGCGATCGCACCTGCCGCCACCGCATAGGCTACAGCATCCACATTATAACTGTCTTTAATTTTATTTAGTTCAGCTAACAACATCGGATTTGCTATGGCAAAACCCAACCTCAATCCTGCTAGCGAATAACCTTTTGAAAGCGTCCTCAAAACTATAACATTACTATACTTTTTTGTCAACTCCAAAGCATGATTTTCTGCGAAATCCACATAAGCTTCATCAATGACCAAAATGCCTGATAACTCTTTAGCCAATATCTCCAAATCTGCCACAGATATTGCTGTTCCCGATGGACTGTTTGGCGAAGCTACAAATGTCACAGCACCTTTAGCAGCTATTAGCAAATCAACTGGTAACTTGTAGTCGTCTGGATAGGGAACTTCGACAAATTCTGCATCTTGAATTTGTGCCAAAGTGCGGTACAATACATAGGTAGGCGCGGGACAAACAATCGGTTTTCCGGGTTCGCCCACAGCACGAACTATCAAGTTTAATAAGTCATCACTGCCGTTACCTACCGCGATCCAATCGTCAGGAACTCCCAAAGCTTTACTAGCAGCAATTCGGAAGTTTTTGCCAGTGGGATCGGGATAGCGCCGCAGCATTTCTCCATCTATTTCCTGAAGCACTTTTAAAGCTTTTGGAGAAGGTGGATAGGGATTTTCATTAGAATTTAATTTAATAATTTTTGTGCCTATCGGTGGCTGTTCCCCAGGCACGTAACCAGACATTTCATGGATACTTTTTCGAAAATAATTCATTTATTAATTGAGTTTTGTGGAACGGGCATCTTGCCCATTCTTGATAATGGTGCAAGATATTAAGTTAAACAAATTATATCAAACAATTAGTGACAATCCGCGTTATCCCCAAATCAATTAACTTTTGCATATCTGCTCGATCGTCCACCGTCCAGGCCACAATGTCAACTCCCTGACTGCGGCTTTCTTGAATCAGTGCGGGGTTTTCCAGCAAGACGCGATACTGGCTGCTAATCAAGTTATCGCCATTGGCCACAGCTTGAGACAATTGAGTTTTGTATGCTTCTAGATTAGCAACGATTTGCCCGATCGCCAAATCGCCATCTAGCCACCGCACTTGTTCCAGAAATTTGTCGCTAAACGAGGTAATAACGCATTTCTCTTTAATTCCTCTCTCGTTCAAAGTATTGACAAAATCCGCGACTTCTGCATCAGACCATTCGCAGTGCGGCTTGACATCAAAGTAGAGAAATTTGTCAACATTCTTGAGGATTCCTAATGCTTCTTTCAACGTAGGGATTTTTTCGTCGGAAAATTCATCGCTAAACCATTTACCCGCATTGAGTGTCTGCAATTGAGACAGATTTTGTTCCCTGACTTTACCGGAAACTCCTGTAATCCTATCCAATGTTGAATCGTGGAAAATTACGGGTACGCTGTCGGCGGATAGTTGGATGTCAAATTCGATCGAACTAGCGCCACGGGCGATCGCCAGTTCAAAAGCTGCTAAAGTGTTCTCAGGGGCGATCGACGAAAATCCCCGATGTGCAATAATTTCTAAATTCATTATTTAACCTGTTGTCTATCTAAGCCTAAATATATCTGTAGGGTGCGCAGTGCGCACCTTACAAATATCATTTTTTTCGATTCAAACTCAACAAAATAAACTGAGTTTTCTGCGCTTCCTCAAAATTGTCATCGCTAACCAAAACTATACTTTGACTACCGTCTGGCAAACGTGGCCCGAGAGTCATCCCTTCTAAATTGTACAGCGGAATACCCAGTTCGTTCAAGTCTAGCAGCAACTTTTTTCTAGCAGGTTCGACCATTGCAGATCGCCCTTTAAAACTTTTGATTCTCGAAGTATCTGTAGCCGCCCCAACCGCTACTTGATAAATCCGAGCTCTATATCCCGACAGCCCAAAAGAACGTTCTAAGCTTAAAAATTGGCCGCCCCCAACAGTTACTAATTCTGTTAAACCGTTCAAAACAGTCATCGGAACTTGGTCTAGCGTGTAAAGATTTTCTGAGACTAATTGCGGTGTTTTATCGACGATGATATAATGTAAAAGACGCAGTTTGCTTGCCTGTTCCGGGTCTAAATCTTGCATTAATGGTGCTTCGGTAGCCAGAAACAAACGAAATGGATCGAGACCGCCTGGGCTAAAGGTTTCTGGATCGATGCTTAAAGATTTAAAACCTAAATTGTCCCGCACTCCTTGCTGCTGTTTATCATCGCTGGCATCGGGAATATAGCGCTTGGGAATTGGCAAATTTCCTCGCTGATTGCCAGTTTTTAAGTCAAATTCTCCGACAAAAGGAGGAATCCCAGCATGAGTTATGCCTTCACTAGCAACAAACACTGAATTGCGCGGAGAAAGAGCGATGCCTTGGGGACTGATCGAATCCCAATGGAAGGTTTCACCGTCTGTTTTCTTGAGGGATGTAACGCCTTCAACGGCAACTTTTTTCAGGCGAATATTGGCTGGATCGCTGGATGCAAGGTCGAGCCTGAGACTGTAAAATCTGGCTTCTCCGTTTTCGCTTTTGTCGTCGGAAAGGGCGTAAAAACGATAAGCCTTGGAAGTGACGCCACTAATACCTTTAGCGTCGTAGGTAATTCCTGATAAACCGCCGACTGGTGCTCCTTCAAAATTGATTTTGGGCAATTGGTACTCGCCCAAAAAGTCTAGGGACATTTCGGGAAAAGAGCGGTCTCTAGCAATGGCGGGAGGAGCCGCGCAAGCTGTGCATACAGTTAACAAAATTAGGGCTAAACTGAATATGCGCAAAATGCGTTGGCGAAGCCCGCCCCTACGGGGGCTACGCCAACGAAGAGGATCGCCCAACGCCTTTAAATCAAAACAATTGCTCAGTGCGGTAACTTTAATTGTGTTGATCTTGTTCAACTGTTTGCTTTTGTGCCATCTTTGTGACATAATTTATACCGTTTTGTAGATATGCAAAACTTGATGTTTCGAGCAGGGCTGCCGAATCGCGGCAATTATATTTCTTTTATGAGAAATTCTGTGCCATTTGGGTGCTTGCTTTTCTTGTGGCTGTGTGCTGGTTCTATTGCTAGCGCCCAAACTAATCCACCAGGCCTCGATCAATTTTCTCCTAATCCTCTAGAAATTACCACACCCGATCCCCTAAAACCCGCTACTGAATCTTTGAGTAACACTCAGCGGGACGAACTGACAGTCGCTTTGGAACAGTTAAGCTTAGAAGCAGCGGCTAAACTGCAAGCTGGAGATGGGGCTGGTGCTTTTGATATTTGGTTCAGAGAATTGCGGCTGCGCCGATATCTCGGCCCGGGGGCGGAAATTGCTGCTTTGAGTCGGGTGGGAAGTATTGCCTGGAGTAGCAGTAAAAACCTCGAACTACAGCTTATTACTAAACGGTTGCAAGCAATTCAAAAACAAGTCAAATCCCAAGTACCGCTTAATACTGAGTTGCTCCCGGCTTTGGCTGCGGCTTTTCAGCAGGTGCGCGCTAAAGGCCCGACTGTAGAAGTTTACCAACAAATTCTCGAAAATGCGCGCCAAAATCAAGATATATTGGCTCAGGGTCAAATTTTAAAGGCGATCGCACTTATTCACATCAATTGGCTGAGTTACGATAAAGCCGCTCCGGTGTATGAGGAATTGGCAAGTTTAATTCAGGAAAACCGCGCTTTATTTGTGGCTAATTCTACTGTACCAAATTCTGCTGTAACGGCGGGAAACGGGGCGCCGCCGCAGCCTGTAACTCCTCCAACTGAGGTAGATACTCTGAGACAGTTAGCCTACGCTTACCAGCAGTCGAAACAACCCCTAAAGGCGATCGCAGCTAGGGAAAAACTAGCATCTGTATATCTGAACCTGCAAAATCCCAGCGCTATACCACCGCTCAAAATTGCGATCGCCACCGATTACCAAACGATAGGTCAAATCAATTTAGCAGCTCAATACTATCAGGAAGCGTACAATTTAGCCATCCCTATTCAACAGTATGCCCAGGCCAGCGAAGCTTTGGATAAATTAGCATTGCTTTATCGATCGCAAAAGCAGTGGGAGCCGACTGTGCGGATTTATCAAATGCAGTTGTTGTTGGAAGAACGGGCTTACAATTGGTACGGATTGATGAGCGCTTACGATAATCTCGGTCAAGTTTATCAGGAGATGACTGCTTACGATAAAGCTTTAGAAGCCTATCAAAAAGGGTTGGAAGTGGCTAAAAGATTGGGACACCGACAAGAGTATTTTGATAAAAAGATTCTCAAGGTTAACAAGCAATTACAAAGGACTTCGTAGTTGTCACATCCGGCTTGATTAGTTCTTATATATTCAAGGTCTGTAGGGGCGGGTTTAGCGCCAAATATTAACATTTGGCAAACAATCTCAATACAAAACCCGCCCTTCCGATGTTTGGTCGAACCCACAAAGTATTAAATCCAAGGTGTGGATTTCGCACCCTAAAAAATATTAAGTAAGGTGCGCAATTCGCACCAGAAACATTATAAAATGTCGTAATTCTTGATAAAGATTCGCAGCTAGCTTAGCACTGAGGCTTGCAGAGAGCAAATAGGATTTTCTCTTTGCTGAGGGCGATCGACTAACTTAACTGATTCTATTTGTTACAATGATTAACTGGATGTATTGTATCATTTTTGCGATCGATGACCATTTCCTCACCCGTAGCAGACACCAAAAACCAACCCCGCCGTGAAACAGACTGGCGGTTATTCATGAGGTTGGCATCTTACGCAACCCGCAGCAAACGCTTGCTGATTATTTCGATCGCACTATTAGTACCGCTAGCAGTCTCAGGCGCACTTCAACCGATTCTGATCGGACAGGCAATTTCGGTAATTCGATCGGAACCTACATATCAATTCTTGCAGGGAGTCCCTTTATCTGCTGCATTAAATATTCTGACAGTTTTGCTCATGCTAACTATAGCAGTTAGATTGTCGCTGCAATCAGTTCAAGGATATTTAGTCACGAAAGTAGGGCAAATAATTACTACTGATATTAGAAATGATTTGTTTGCGCACGTCACATCGCTAGCAGTGAGATTTTTCGATCGCACTCCAGTCGGTAAATTGATGACTCGCCTCACCAGCGATGTGGAAGCTTTGGGGGAGGTTTTTTCGAGCGGAGCAATTGGGATTGTTAGCGATTTATTCTCAATTTTAGTGATTGCCATTTTCATGTTTACCATGCAGTGGCAACTAGCTTTAATGTTGGTACTAATGATGATACCAATTAGCGCCTTAATAGTTTATTTTCAGAACCAATTTCGCATAGCAAATTACGATACCAGAGAAGAACTTTCCGATCTTAACGCACAACTGCAAGAAAACCTGACTGGTATTGGTGTAGTGCAGCTTTTCCGTCGCGAAAGATTCAACTCAGAATTGTTTAGTGTCACCAATAAACGCTACATTAAAGCAGTTGATACAACGATATTTTACGACTCAGCCGTATCTGCGACATTAGAATGGATTGCTTTAGTGGCGATTGCAGCCGTTTTGTGGATGGGCGGTCAAAGCCTTCTGCAAGGTACGATTAACTTTGGTACTCTGTCTGCATTTATTTTATTTGCTCAGCGTCTTTTCGATCCGCTGCGGCAATTTGCCGAAAAATTTACCGCGATTCAAGCAGGATTTACCGCCGTCGAACGGATTAGCGATATTCTCAATGAACCGATCGAAATTAAAGATCCAACTAGGGAAGAACAGGCAGAAGGAAAACGGCAGCAGAAAGCAGAAAGAATTAAAAGGGAAGCAGGAAGAAATCAAGATTATTCCGGTGAATCTGAATCAGGAGAAATCCAATTTGACAATGTGTGGTTTGCCTACAAAGAGAATGAATACGTCCTGGAAAATCTCAATTTTACGATCAAATCCGGCGAAAAAGTAGCATTAGTCGGCCCAACCGGTGCGGGCAAAAGTTCGATCATTCGTCTTCTGTGCCGCCTTTACGAGCCGACGCGAGGACGGATTCTGATTAATCATGTAGATATTCGCGATTTGCCTCAAGCAGAATTGCGCAAGCACGTAGGTGTGATTATTCAAGATGGCTTTCTATTTGCGGGCGATGTGAAGAGCAATATTAGTTTGGGCGAAAATTACTCAATCGAGGAAATTCAAGCAGCAGCCGAAAAGACGAATGTTGCCCGTTTAATTGAAGAGTTGCCTCAAGGTTATGATACGCAATTGCGGGAACGGGGAACGAATCTTTCGGGGGGACAAAAGCAGTTGTTAGCGTTTGCTCGCGCGGCCATTCGCAACCCCAGTATTTTAGTTCTGGACGAGGCTACTGCTAGTTTGGATGTGGGGACGGAAGCTTTGATTCAAGAGGCTCTGGAGCGTTTAATGGTGGGCAGAACGGCGATAATCATTGCGCACAGGCTCTCGACTATCCGAAATGTCGATCGCATTTTGGTGCTCAAACGCGGGCAATTAGTAGAGTCTGGCAGCCACGAAGAATTATTGCAGCAAGAAGGGTTGTATGCTAGTTTGTATAAGCTCCAAATGCTGGGAAGTTGACAGTTGATAGTTGATAGTTGACAGTTGACAGTTGATAGTTGACAGTTGACAGTTGACAGTTGACAGTTGACAGAAGGAATATTTTTCCTAAACTTAGCAGATTTGCGGTTTTAGATTTTAGATGAGAGAACAAATCTGAAATTTGAAATCTAAAATCTAAAATCTAAAATCTGAATCACTTGCCGAAAATGATTTTCCCAATGGTTTCGGGCAGGTGAGTTATGTGTTGGAAAAGCTGATTTGGCCCGATGCCAAACAATAACTGCATCGCCAGCACAATTGCTGCTAGAGCAATCGCTGTCCCGACACTGGCTTTCAATACTTTAAAAGCCCAATTGAATACCAGCCAAGATACAAGTAAGGAAGCGATTAAGATAATTAATTCTATTGGCATATAACATTTTTTACTGTAATGTTTAATTCAAGCAATACTGCCGCGTTTCCGTGTTTCCTTAAAAGAAATTCCGACATTTTTCAAGCCTGCTTTAATCATTTGCTGTTCTAATAAAGCGAAAAAGCGAGTTCGATCGCCCCCAGTGACTACGGCTTGGTTATGGGCTTCTGCTAGCGTCACGGGATAGCCACCGCCTTTGTGTACTTGAGCCAGCATCATTCCTAATGCTAAATCTAGCTCCACCTTATCTTGTGCTACCCATTCCGGCACTTCTATTCTAGCAATTTCTGTGCCAACATGAACGTAACAAAAATAGATGGGATTAAGGCCGTATAAATCTAAAATTCGAGCATGGGATTTCCATAATGGGCTTCTTTGTCCGGGAGACAGAATTGTTGCCCATAAGATGGCATCTCGCAAGGGTTCAAATTCTTGACAAGGTGCTTTTTCGTCAAAAGCACTGGTGGCGGAAAATCCAACATTCGGACAGTTTGTCATGCAGTCTGGTACTTCGTAGGTGCAAGCTTGAAACCGCAAAAAAGATAAGCTTTCGGTGCTGCGAGAAGCGCTTAAGTATCCTAATAGGGGAATTCTGGCTACACGCAATTTGTCCCAAGCTTCTAAAATTGGCTGCAAAATTCGATCGCGCGCTTCGGTAGGTAACGGTTCCAAAAACCAATAAATTAGGGAACCGTCTACCATTGCCAAAGTTGGCGCGGGCAGTTGATCATCGTTAACTTTTGCCCACTCGCAGCCCATTTCTGCCAAGGCAATTGCTTCGGAAACGGCGCGCCGATATCCCATCCATTCTTCGGTTCTAATTCCCCACTGGCGCGAAGCATACAAGTCTTCGGGTTTGTAGAAAACCTCGGGCACGCTGTCTAAAACTGGGTGGCGGCTTTGCCCGTAGTGCAGCATGACTGTGCCGACGTTTAGCAGGTAGCAGTAGGCTATTTCGTGATGGCTGGGCGAAATTTGCGATCCGTCTGTGGCAAATACTGTGTGGGCGGCGGGTGGTGCGGTGATGTAGGTGCGATCGGACAAAAGCTCGATCGGCGTGGCAGCATTGAATAAAGTGCGATCGCTCCAACTCTCTTGCAATTCTACCAAATTTTCCTGTCCCGTAGCCGCCTTCAACAGCAAACGCTGAGCCACTTCCAGACGTTGGCGAGCCGCCAGAGCCTCCACATTCAAATGTTGGCTCATCCCCTGCATTGCCTTAGCTGCTTTAGTTAAATCGAGCATTAGTTTTAAGTCTTAATGTTACTTGCGACGCTCAGAAACCCGGTTTCTTCGTATATTTCTCGTCACTAAACCCAAAACTCCTAGAAACCGGGTTTCTCACCCGATGAGAAAGATTTTAAGCTGAGTTGGCGATCGCACTCGCCACCTCAGAAACCCGGTTTCTTGCGTGATTTCTCGTCACTCAATCTAAAGCTCGTAGAAACCGGGTTTCTCACCTGATGAGAAAGATTTTAAGCTGAGTTGGCGATCGCACTCGCCACCTCAGAAACCCGGTTTCTTGCGTGATTTCTCGTTACTAAACCCAAAACTTCTAGAAACCGGGTTTCTCTGCCCCACCTGTCAGCCTTGAATCTGAGAAATTATGAAAACAATTTTCAAATTTTCTGTTGTCAAACTTGCTTTTTTTACTATCAACTGGGTGTCAGAGATGAAAATACTTCGTTGTACCCGTATAAACTTTAAACAAACCCGGTTTTTTAGGTTAAGAATTTCTCCCAGACTGTATAAAAAAAATCGATTTTTTTTTTCGCTTCCCCCTTGCTTTTTTATGAAATTGCTGTTATTATTTACTTAATAATGGGATGGTGGCAAAAATATTATTTTTACAACCATCCCATTATATAACAATACCATGTCAGGGCTGCAAAAGTCAACAAAAAAAACGAAAAATTTTGAGGTTTTTTTTGACTCTAGCAAGCGAAAAAACTCCCACTTGCAAACAAGTCTAACATCAAGATTCGTCGGGTAGCCAATCGGCAAAATCTCCGGCAAACTGCGACAGAGAAAGCAATTGAACGGGTGGATTTTGAGCCACAGATTCCCGTTCTGCCAAAGTATTGTAACCCCAGTCAGCTAAAAATAACCTCACCTGAGATAAATCCGGCTGCTGCTGCACTGAGAGCAAAGTTTTTAACCGGTCTTCCACAAACCAAATAGTCGCATCTTTGCCAGACGCTGCCAAAAATTCTCGCAATATTTGATGTTTCGGCTTGTTGTATTCCTTGCCAAAAATCAATTCTGACGGCATTTGTACGCCCGCTAGCTGCAAAAGCTCCCGCACAAAACGGCCTTCCTTGGTTGTGACGATCGCGACTTTTACCGAACTATCCTGCAAACAGTGCAGGCGATCGGCTACTCCTGGATAAAAGCGGTGCAAAGACAGCCATCGAGCTAAATCCTCAGCAATCCAATTATCGCGCAATCCGTCTAACATAGAGCCTACAGACTGGGCTTTCAAATTATTTTCGGTCAATAAATGCGGTACAATATTGGGCCAATCTAGCAAAATTTGTTCTTCGGTAATTCCTGTCAGTAGTGCGCGAATCAGCAGGGGCATTTCCCAACCTGTTTCGATGGCGGGCCTCACTCGATAGAAACTCAAAGCCAAATCTGGATCGGGGACTGTTTCGACTGGTTTCCAGATTTGACAGTAGGTACGCCAAGCTGTTTGGAAATATTCGATTAGTCCGTCACAAATCACACCGTCGAAATCAAGAGCTAGAATGGTTGGAAAGTTATTAGTCATCAAGCGATTTGGGATTTTAGATTTGGGATTTTAGATTTCGGTGAAGAGTCTTGATTAAAAAGACTGAACTAGGGGTTGATCGGCAACTGATTCTAGTTTTTGGGACTGCAACAATTGCGTCCACTCGGCTGTCAGACTCGCATCATCGGGTGTTCTTCGCCGCATTTTGGCTAGAGTAGCAATAGTGTCGTACCAAATCCCATTTTTAGCATAGGCGATCGCCCTAGCCATAGGGTCGGGATTTACCAAATCGTTCTTGAGAGTTTCCTGCGGTTCAATTCGCTCCACGAATCCTTGAACAAAATAGTTTCCCGAGGCATCGCCAGGATTGCAAGCCACCGCAAATGACCACTGATATCGCTGGTTAACCTCAATAGATTTTTGGCGATCGCCTTTTTCAGGAATACTGACCTCAACTATCCCTGGTTTGTCAACTTTGAAAGTAGTTTTGTAAACCTCGGTTCCTTTGCCATCTTCAGCTTGCAAAATAAACTCGACTTGAGTCGAAGGGTGAGAAACGTAGCTAAAGAATGTTGGCGACTCTGCTAAGGTTAAACCAACATTAATTTCAGGTATTAAAGGAATAATAGATAAATCATTTGGACACACGCAAGGAGATGAATCCTTCGGACAAGCACCGCCTCGATGCGCCCCCGGTATCCGGTTGTCGGGGGCGGTGACATCTGGGGGTTTGAAATTAACATTCTGACTCAGGAGAATTGGGGTGCCATGCGTTGCTGTTGGTGCAGAAAAACTGGGGAGAGTAAGTGCGATCGCCAATACAGCTATTGCAATCGCAGCCAAATATATAAAACGTTTCATTTTTTCATCAACTTGTAGAGATATTATATAGCAGTTATCAGAAAGATGAGGTATGGTAAATTCTTACTTTTCCCGTTAAGTATGATTTGTAGCAAGGAGCCAACCCTGGCAAAGGTCGCGTAAATTCGACCAACCTCGCCAGAGGACTTGAATCCCAATTGGAGATTTACGGCGATGCTCAAGATAACCGCCAAGATAAGCA
>JAJAYT010000357.1 GCA_026786085.1 Microcoleus sp. CAN_BIN18
CACCTGCACCGTCTCCAAATAAAATGCAAGTACCGCGATCCGACCAATTCACCCAGCGAGATAAAATATCTGCTCCAATCAGTAAAACATTTTGATAAACCCCTGTCCGAATGAACTGTGAGGCTGTCACCAAACCAAAAACAAAGCCAGAACAAGCTGCTGTCAAATCAAAAGCCACTGCTTTTGTCGCACCTAGCTGATATTGAATTTTACTGGCACTGCCAAACAAATCGTCAGGACTTGAAGTCGCCAAAATAATCAAATCGATATCTGTTGGCGAAATTTCTGCCATTGCTAGAGCCTTGATCGAAGCCTCTGTGGCTAAATCGCACAAAGAAGTGCGATCGTCCGCCAGCCGGCGTTCGCGAATGCCCGTTCGCGCCGCTATCCACTCGTCAGACGTTTCTACTATCTGACTTAAACCGTTATTATCTAGCGAAACCTGCGGTGTACAAGAACCGCTACCCGTGACGGCAATGCCGAACCCTGATTGCTGCAACATTCCTCTCCATTTATGAGCGATCGGTCGAGAAATTAAAAATTAAAAACTACAAATTAAAATTATTTTTGCAACTGCTGAAATTACTTTTTTTAAGCAAAACAGTTGTTTAAGCTGACATTTTTAATTTGACATTTTTAATTTTTAACTCCTACTTACCAGAAAGAATTGGTTTAAAGCCCCAAGCCCTAAAGGCGAGAAATTAAAAGAAAACTATTCATTACTCCAATCCTCGGACTTCTTTTGTCAACTGTCAACTGTCAACCCTTCGGCTTCGCTTTTGGGCCAAGCTGTCAACAGTCAACTGTCAACAGTCAACTGAATGCCTCTAATTTACAGCTTCTTGTTCCACAGCACTTTCGCGATTGGACGATCGAATTCGCTCCAGCACTTGGTTGTCAACAGCTCCTTTCGCCAAACGAATGGCATTAAAAATCGAGGTAGCTTGTGACGAACCGTGGCTGATAATACAAACTCCAGCAACACCCAACAGCAAACCACCGCCGTGTTCAACGTGGTCTACCCGCTGCTTAAATCCTTGCAAGCTTTTTTGCAGCAGAGGATCGTTAATTTGATGTTGAAGTCCTTTGACTAATTCTTCCTTCAGCACTTGCACGACGACTTCGCCCACTGCTTCGGCAAACTTCAGCAACACGTTGCCGACAAACCCGTCGCAGACAATCACGTCGAATTTCCCCGACAGCACGTCGCGGCCTTCAGCATTCCCCACAAAAGGAATGTTCGGGTTGTCCACCAATAACTGGTGAGTTCGCACCGCCGCATCGTTGCCTTTACAAGGTTCTTCGCCAATGTTGAGCAGGCCGATTTTAGGTTCGGCGACGCCCAGCACGCACTGGCTGTAAATAGTTCCCATCAAGGCGAACTGCTCCAAAAATTTGGGGCGGCAGTCCACGTTAGCGCCGACATCGAGAATGAGTACAGAGGTGCCTGCGATCATTGTTGGCAAAACTGCACCGATCGCAGGGCGATCGATACCAGGGAGCCGCCCTAACCTCAGCAGGGCCGCAGCCATTGCCGCGCCGGAGTGACCGGCGGACACCACAGCATCAGCTTGCTGCTTCTTTACCAAGTTCATCGCTACGTTAATCGAAGCGTTGGGCTTCCGTTTGAGAGCACTCAAAGGTTCTTCGTGCATTTCCACCGTTCCTTCAGAAGGAACGATTTCTAGCTGACCTTTGCAGACGCGGCCGATCGCGTCTTGAAGACGTAGCGAGTCTTCTATTTGCTGCGGGTTGCCCACCAGCAAAATCTCTACGCCTAATTCTTCCTGTGCCTTAAGCGCTCCAGCTACAACCTCGGTGGGGGCGTGATCCCCACCCATAGCGTCTATTGCAATTCTTGCGCGTGTCGATCCCATTGACCAATGTTTGAGAAACACTAAAAATTCTACCAGGAAGTCAGGAGCCTGAATCCAGAAGTCTGAATAAACAAGTGAAATCGGCTCGCGCCCGATCGGAAAATTGCCATTTCCGACTAATCTGATAGAGTTTGTCCTTACTTTACTATTTTTGACTGCAAATTGAAAAACTCAATGGAATAGTTTACAGTGCGCCCGCCCAAAAACGGATAGAAGTTTCCGACACTCGTCGTGACTAGGCCCCAAAATTTAGACCCTAGTTCAATCTCCCAGATTCATCAGCGGAGTAAATCTAAAATCTAAAATCTAAAATCTAAAATCGACTGACTGACTGACTTTAGGAGTAAAAAATGCTGGATTTATTATTTAGCTCAGGAATCATGTCTCTATGGCTGGACATGGCTGGGGTAAGCAGTGTCGCGCCCAACGCTGTGTCGGTACTGGCTTGGCGGGGAGGGATACCCGGGTTAGTGATGGCCGAAGATTTGGCTTTTGGTGGAATAGATGCGGCAAATTCAGACTTGCCCGCAGAAGCGGCGGTGCGGGAATATTTAAAAGATTTGAAGGACAAGAAGCTGATTGACGGAAATCAGGGAGTTTGGGTGCAAGCGGGAATGCAGCCGCTGGTAAGTCAGCAGGGCACGGTGCTGATGCCTGGGGCTTCGCTGACGAAAATTGCGACTTCTTTGGCGTCGCTGGAAACTTGGGGCCCAGATTATCAGTTTGAAACGCGGTTCCGGGGAACCGGGCCGATTAGGAATGGCGTGTTGCAGGGAGATTTGGTGGTCAGCGGCGGGGGCGATCCGCTGTTTGTGTGGGAGTAGGCGATCGCCGTTGGCAATGCTCTCAATCAAATGGGTATCGATCGCGTGGCGGGAAATTTGGTCGTGACAGGCAATTTCCGCATGAATCACGAGTCCGATCCTGTGGCTGCGGGGGAGGGTCTGCGACAGGCACTTGATAGCCGTAGTTGGCCGCAGGACGTGCTGGCAATGTATTCTAAGATGGCTCCGGGAACGAAAAAGCCGCAGGTAACGGTTGTCGGCAGCACGATCGCTGAAAAATTTGTAACTTCGGGGCGTTTGCTGCTGAAGCGTCGATCGCTCCCTTTACCCGAAATTCTCAAGCAGATGAACGTCCACAGCGACAATGAAATTGCCCAAATGCTGGCCGACAATTTGGGCGGGGCAAAAATAGTCCAGCAGCAAGCGACTTGGGCGGCGGGGGTGCCGGAGGCGGAACTTCAATTGGTTAATGGTTCGGGATTGGGAGTGGAAAATCGGATGTCTCCGAGGGCTGCTTGTGGGATGATGCAGGCGATCGCGCGTAACCTTCAGACGACTGGGCTGACGATTGCTGATTTGTTTCCGGTATCCGGGCGCGATAAAGGCACGGTGGAACATCGGCACATTCCGCGCTACGCTGTGGTGAAAACTGGTAGTTTGGACACGGTGATTGCTTTGGCTGGAGCGATACCCACGCGCGATCGGGGTTTAGTTTGGTTTGCAATTATTAATCGCGGCACCGATTGGGACTCTTTGAGAGCGCAGCAAGATATATTTTTGCAAAAACTGGTGCAGCAGTGGGGAACTGCATCGACTTTACCGCTAGCAATTACACCGCACATTGACGGCGCTAGACCAGCTTTGGGCGCAGCAAATCGCAGCGATATTTTGCTCGGAGGCTAACGGAAGAAGTCATTAGTCATTAGTCATTGGTCATTGGTTGGTGGTCATTGGTTGGTGGTTATTGGTTGGTGGTTATTGGTTGGTGGTTATTGGTTGGTGGTTATTGGTTATTAGTTCTAATGCCCGATGCCCTGTTTGGCCGATGCCCTGTTTGCCCTGTTTGCCCGATGCCCGATGCCCTGTTTGGGCTGTTTGGCCAATTCCCCACAGCATAATGTGAGATTTCGTGCGTGCAGTATGTCACAATTGAGCGAGGACTATTGTGCAAGAAGATGATCAAACTGCGATTGAAGAGATACGGAAAGAAACGTGAGGCAAGCTACCGGATTGTAGCGATGAACAGCTCTACCCGCCGCGACGGCCGTCCCCTAGAAGAGCTCGGCTTCTATAACCCCAGAAATAACGAAACCAGGCTGGATGTTCCAGCGATTGTCAAGCGTCTCCAACAAGGCGCTCAGCCAACTGACACCGTGCGTGACATCCTGAGAAAAGCGAATGTATTTGAACAAGTCGGAGCCGGAGCCAACATTGAATCCAGCAGCACAGCAGCAGTCAGCTAGCCCCAACTACGCTGGACTCGTGGAGTTTTTAATTGGGCCTTTTTTAGAGTCACCCGGATCTTTGCGGGTTGATTGCGAACTTCACCCGCGCCAATCGCGGGTCTGGGTTCGGCTCGCTTTTGAAGACCCTGACAAAGGGCGGGTTTACGGTAGAGGCGGGCGGAATATTCAGGCGATTAGAACAACCCTCGAAGCGGTGGCGCAAACGGCGGGTCAGTCGCTCTACTTAGACATATACGATGGGGAAGCAGGCGACCGGAACTCCGGGCCGCCTAGAGGCGATCGACCCGATCGTGGACCCGATCGTGGACCCGATCGTGGTATGCGCGATCGAGGAGACTTCCGACCCCGGACGCCCCCTCCGTCGCCGCAGCCCTTAGCTAGCAGAACTCCGAGAGAACAACCTCGTCGTACAAACACACCTACGTTTAGAACGAGCCGAAATACTCCCGGTTATTAACGGCTCTGATCAAAAAGTTTTAGATTTTAGATTGCCTATTGTAGACTCTGTATTACAAGCCCCGTTTGATTTGATCTTACGATTTGCCGATTTTGCGATCGGACAAAAAGTTAAAATCTAAAATGTCAGCGGGATTAGGTAAATCTAAAATCTAAAATCTAAAATCTCAAGTTGCCTCACTTCACAAAAAGGAGATTTGATTTGTGCATCAAGCACCAAATTCATTTGCGGGTTAAGGATAAAAGACGCCTTAGATACTAGGTAAAATCTAGTATTAGGCGTCTT
This sequence comes from Microcoleus sp. CAN_BIN18, assembly GCA_026786085.1. Classification (GTDB taxonomy): domain Bacteria; phylum Cyanobacteriota; class Cyanobacteriia; order Cyanobacteriales; family Microcoleaceae; genus Microcoleus. The sequence continues at coordinate 4,871 of JAJAYT010000357.1, forward strand.
TTTGTTCGCAAATAGTGACTGATTTAAATGTTAATTGTTAACTTTTAATTGCTTATTTGGAGGGAGCTTATGCTGGCATGACTGAAAAACTAACAATAGAGTTACCGAACACTCAAAGCGCAATGTCGCTAGCAGGCAATCAAGAAGAAAACCTGAAAATTATCTCTAAGCAAACCGGCGCTAACCTGGTAATGCGAGGGCAAGAACTGCTGATTTCCGGCACAAAAGCTCAAGTAGAATTGTGTCATAAATTAGTTCGATCGCTCTCCGACTACTGGAAATCCGGCAAAAC
>JAJAYT010000358.1 GCA_026786085.1 Microcoleus sp. CAN_BIN18
ACCTAGAAGGAAGAGGATTGGAGTAATGAATAGTCTGATTTTAATTTCTCGCCTTTAGGGGTTCCGGCTTTAAACCAATTCTTTCGGGTAAATTTTATATTGTTTTGCCACCTCTGTCAGCTTGAATTTGCTTTAATTATGCCCTGATTTCCCGAATTTTAATCACCGATCGCCAAAAGTCAAAGTTGCTAGTTTGTCTGCTGTACTTGTGCCGGATTTGCCTACCGTCATGCAGCTTTTGAAATCGATCGAATATTTGGCTTTTCGATCGCCCTCGCGCCTCAAAAAGCACACTTTATTCACTAATATTTGCAGCCAAACTGCATCTATCTAAAGATATATTTTTGTATTGACCAAAGCACAGGGGATTTAAGCCCCCACCTTTAGGTGGATTGTTTTTAGGCTGGGGATTTAAGCCCCTGCCTAAAAACTTCGCACTCCGAAGTCAACTGTCAACTGTTAACGAAAGCTTGATCGCAGGAGCTACATTTGCAGCGTCAGCTCTGCCCGCTTATCAGTTGAGTCAGAGCCAAAATGTCTTAAAATATACAACATGGCGAGCTTTATCAAGGCCCGCATACATTAAAAGCAAGTTGTAACTTGCAATAATTCTTTACAATATAAGAAGAGCACTGCCGATCGCGAACTCTTCCCCCTCGCAAGATGGCAGCGTTTAGCAGAATAGAAGACGATCGCAAAATGGTCAATTCCAGTAAAGCCCGTGCAGTTGCTTTAGTCTCAAGTTTATTCAGGTTATTTGCAGCCAGTTACGAGGAGATTTGAACCGCCGTGCTCCAACGCATCAAACAAGACTTAAAAAACGACCTGATCGCAGGTCTGCTGGTAGTGATACCCTTAGCTACCACCATCTGGCTGACAATCACCGTCGCCAATTGGGTGATCAATTTTCTCACCAAAATTCCCAAGCAGATTAACCCTTTTGACGGACTCAACCCGATTTTGGTGAATCTGCTAAATCTCTTAGTAGGGCTGGCTGTACCTCTGCTGAGCATTACCGTCATCGGTTTGATGGCCCGCAACATCTTCGGGAGGTGGTTGCTAGACTTTGGCGAACGCCTGTTGCAGGCAATTCCCCTAGCCGGTTCGGTTTACAAAACCCTGAAACAACTGCTGGGAACCATCCTCAAGTCTAATAACAAATTTCGGCGGGTGGTTTTGGTAGAGTATCCCCGGCGGGGAATCTGGACTTTGGCTTTTGTAACCGGTACGATCGAGAGTAACGATATTCCGCCTCATCTTTCCGGCGAAAGCCCGATCGGCATTTTCATCCCCACGACTCCCAACCCCACCACCGGATGGTACGCTATAGTCCCAGAAGCAGATGTAGTTAATTTGTCAATGTCGATCGAAGATGCCTTTAAAGTCATCATCTCTGGCGGCATCGTCAACCCCAGCAACTCAGTTGCAGTCACGGGCGACAAACCTCCGGGTAAAACACTCGAACCCTTAACATCCGAATCAAGATACCAGCCTGTCCCAGTAGAAGAAGACTAGACCAAGATCAGACGGCGGTTGAAACCGCTTCTCGTCAAACGTAATTTAAACCGCCATAGTCTTAAACCCACGGAGGTGGGTTTTGTTTGACAAGACGCGGTTTCAACCGCCGAGTCTTCTAATAACTGCCCGGAAACAATCATGACCGAGGGCAGGTTTTTTGCTAAGATAAGACGGCGGTTGAAACCGCGCCTACACAAACGATGTCCGCCTCCGCGGACTAAAGAAAATCAGGTAATTTCAACCGTATGTCCAATCTTTAACCCGCGGAGGCGGGTTTTGTTTGTATAGACGCGGTTTCAACCGCCCGGTCTTCTGACATCTTGATTTTCCAGTTGAACTAATTCAACTTTATATCCATCTGGATCTTCCACAAAAGCAATGACAGTTGAACCGTGTTTCATCGGGCCGGGTTCACGACTAACTTTACCACCACGGGCTTTAATTTCATTGCAAGTACCGTAAATGTCATCAACGCCGATCGCAATATGGCCGTAAGCATCCCCTAAATTGTACTCTGTAACGCCCCAGTTATATGTTAATTCCAAAACTGTAGTATCGGACATATCGCCGTAGCCGACAAAAGCCAGGGTAAATTTACCATCTGGATACTCTTTTTGTCGCAGCAGTTTCATCCCCAGCACTTCGGTATAAAATTTGAGGGACTCTTCTAGGTTTCCGACTCTGAGCATCGTGTGTAGTAGTTGCATTTAGCTCACTCCCAAATTTTTAAGCTTTCTCCAATTTTAGCGATTTCTTGCTGAAAAAACTCGCGCCTGCAAAGTTTACTTGGTTTTAGCTGGATAGGCGATTGTTAAAACTGTTTATGCCCCGCAGATCCCCCTAAATCCCCCGAAAGCAAGGGGGACTTTGACAATTCTCTTGTCCCCCCCTTGTTAAGGGGGGCTAGGGGGGATCTCCGGGCTTAACTGAACCGTATTGAGGCTTAGCTTGCTTTTTACTGAACAAAAACCACCAGAGTTCTAAACCAATTAATGTCAATCCGCCTGCTGTTACGCCAATTTTTAAACTTAACGGCTGTTCGATATTGCGAAATTGAGCGGTTGATTTTGCCGGATGAGTTGATGTTTGATTTGCTCGAACTCCCGATGCAATTGCGAGCATAATTCCTAAGCTTCCGAGGCTTCCTAAGATTTGGCGCTGGTGCAACATTTTTTCAATTCCTCCTAGTTTATGCAAGAGACTTTTGTCGATAAATATGGGGATGGTGCGCATTGCGCACCCTACATTTATATGCGCGTAGGG
>JAJAYT010000359.1 GCA_026786085.1 Microcoleus sp. CAN_BIN18
ACCCCCGCCCCAGACTCTAAAAAAAATTTAAAAAAAAAATAAAAATAAAAAACAACCCCATTTTTGGTGTTTGCCCCCCCCCTATTTTTTGGGGGGGGGGGGACGCCCATCCCACGATTAGTGAGGACTACAAACTAATGAGTCATGACTCCTAACTAATGACCAATAACCAATGACTAATGACCAATGACTAATGACTAATGACTAATCTTTAACTAAAACCCCATTCAGAAAAATATCAGCTAATCCTTCGGCCATTTCCTGCATTTGCTGCGGAGAAGCATTGGGTTCCATAATCGTATTTTGACTGAAACCCGCAACTGCAAACATTCCCAAAAATACCTGAGCAACAATCTTCGGATTCATCTTTCGATAAACTCCTTTTTCCATCGCCGTCTCAAAAAAAGCCTCAGCCACATCGCTCATTTTTCCGATGACTTCCAACTGAATTCTATCCCGTAAATCCGGGTGAAATTGCGCCTCCAAAAAACACACCCGCATCATATCGCTATTCTCCCGGATATTCAGCATCCGCCTGCGCATCACCTGAGCCACTGCTTTGTAACTGCCCATTTCGCTCAATTCTGTCAGTAAATCTGTCAATATTTCCACCCATCCTTCCGTCGCCACCTGAATCAAAATCGCTTTTTTATTATCAAAATGCCGAAATAGCGTACCCTCTGCTACCCCCGCCGCCGCTGCTAAATCGCGAGTTGTCGTACCGTCGTATCCGCTGCGGGCAAACAACCGCTGAGCAGCTTGTAAAATTCGCTTCTTGGTTTCTGTTTCTGAAGGAGGAGACTGATTAAAAATTCGCATGGCTTTGCAATTGGTGATTGGCGACTTGGAACTGTGGGTTTGGGAATGAAGGGCGAAATAATGTTAAGTTTTAAGTTGTGCGCGACTTTAATCCCAAACTCAAAACTCCTTGCCGGGCCCCAGACCCTTTTTGAGATTTGCTGTATTAGCCTAACATCTGCGGCGCAACAGATCGCTGATGCCTCCAAAAATCTTTATCCTTAAGAGAGAATCGCTGGCATTGAACACAAACATTTTTTTTGTTTGACAATCCAAAATCTACAATCTAAAATCTAAAATCGAATGACCCCGCAGTTTCAAAAACCACGCGCGGCGAAGCTATCCCCTAGGGAATCGCCCCGCAAAACTCGATTTATCGCCTCCCTGCTGGCTGCTGTGCTGCTGTGCTGGGGATTTTCTCCCGAAATCGCGATCGCCCGCCCCAACCCCGCCAGTGGCCCCCAAGCAGTGTCTGTTCAACCGTCGCTCGATCGCGTAATCAAGCAAGTCACGGAATTTAAGCTCGACAACGGCATGACATTCGTGGTGCTCGAAAGGCCCAGATCCCCGGTAGCATCGTTTCTAATTCATGCCGACGTGGGAGGTGCAGACGAACCCGACGGTCAAACTGGAGTCGCCCACTATCTCGAACATTTAGCCTTCAAAGGCACGCCAAAAATCGGCACTACCGACTACAAAGCCGAAAAGCCACTGCTAGAAAAACAAGACCAACTCTTCGAGCAAATGCAAGCAGCCAAAGCTAACGGCAAAACCGAAGAAGTCGCCACATTAAAAGCAGAATTTGACAAAGTTGAAGCCGAATCTGCGCAATTTGTCAAGCGCAACGAATTCGGAAAAATAGTCGAGCAAGCAGGCGGAGTTGGACTAAATGCAGCGACTTCTACCGACGCAACCATGTATTTTTATAGCCTCCCAGCTAACAAATTAGAACTGTGGATGTCGATGGAATCGGAGCGATTTCTAGAACCAGTATTTCGGGAATTCTACAAAGAAAAACAGGTAATTTTAGAAGAGCGCAGGCTGCGAACTGAGAATTCGGCGATCGGTCAAATGGTCGAAGTTTTTGCTGAAAAAGCTTTCTCTGTCCATCCCTATCGTCGCCCAGTAATTGGCTACACTGAAGACATTAAAAACCTCACTCGCAGCAACGTGCAGAAGTTTTTTGATACTTATTACGTCCCTAGCAACCTGACTGTTGCAGTGGTAGGAGACGTGAAAGCTGCGGAGGTGAAGCGACTCGCTCAAATTTATTTTGGTCGCTACAAGGCGAAACCAGCGCCTCCTAAATTGCAAATTGTGGAGCCTCCACAAACGCAAACTAAGGAAGTCACGCTGAAGTTAAAAACTCAACCTTGGTATTTGGAAGGATACCACAGACCAGCGATGAATCATCCCGACAATGCGGTTTATGAAATCATTGGTTCTTTGCTCAGCAGTGGCCGCACTTCTCGACTGTACAAATCTTTAGTAGTAGAAAAGCAATTGGCTTTGGCGGCTCAAGGTTTTAGCGGTTATCCAGGGGAAAAATATCCAAATTTGATGTTATTTTATGCTCAAACTGCTCCAGGTCGCACGGTGGATGAAGTAGCGCTGGCTTTGAGTCAAGAAATCGAGCGCTTGAAAACTGAGCCGGTTTCTGCTGTGGAATTGGAGCAAGTGAAAACTCAGGCGAGAGCTGGTTTATTGCGATCGCTCAATTCTAATATGGGCATGGCATTTTCGCTGCTGGACTATCAAGTGAAAACTGGTTCGTGGCAAAATTTGTTTAAGCAATTAGATGCGATCGTGGCTGTTGCTCCGGCTGACATTCAACGTGTTTCTCAGGCCACTTTCCGCCCGGAAAATAAGACAATTGGTAAGCTTTTACCGCTGTAAGAAGTCATCAGTCATTAGTCATTAGTCATTAGTCATTGGTCATTGGTGTCAACTTAAGCTGAAACCTAGTGCCGATTTTCTGTCTAGCGATTAGGTCTAGATATCCCCTAGCCCCCCTTAAGAAGGGGGGGACAGGAGTATTCTCAAAGTCCCCCTTGCTTTCGGGGGATTTAGGGGGATCTTATCTCAGATAAAAGCGAGATTTATTCGTTTCCAGGCTCTGCCTGGGAACGCATATCACTCTTGCTCTGCCTCGAATTGTCAACACATTAAACTTAGGAGAAAGAATGAAAAGGACTAAATTGAAACTGAAAAGAGTAAAGTTATTTCTGCTATCCCTTTGCTTTTTTACTGTTTCACTAGGCACGTTTAATTTGTTACCTTCCTTCGCGGCTGCGCCCAAACATTACGACGAATTAACATTTCCCGCGCTGTCAGAAATTAAACTGCCTAAATACACTCGATTCGAGTTAAAAAATGGTATCCGGGTATATCTTATGGAAGACCGGGAACTGCCGTTAGTCGGGGGAACGGCGCTATTTCGCACGGGCGATCGCTTTGAACCGGCTGATAAAATCGGGCTGGGAGGTTTGACGGGAGAAGTGATGCGAACTGGAGGCACGAGTCGGCATACGGTTGATGAACTAAATCAGTTGCTAGAACGGCGAGCAGCTTCTGTAGAAACGGGGATTGATGTTAGTTCTGGTAGCGCTAATTTTAGTGCTTTAGCTGAAGATATTGAGCCTGTATTTGATTTGTTTGCGGAAGTAATTCGGGAGCCAATTTTTGCTAAAGAAAAGTTGGATTTAGCGAAGAACCAAACCCAAGGTGCGATCGCCCGTCGCAATGATAATCCTGGCGATATTACCAGTCGCGAGTTTGAAAAGCTGATTTATGGCGATCGCAGCCCCTACGCGCGCACTGTCGAATACAAAACTCTGGCGAATATTTCCCGCGACGATTTGGTGACTTTTTACCAGAAATATTTCCACCCCAAGAATATGATTTTGGGAATTTCTGGCGACTTTGATACTGCTAAAATGCGATCGCTCGTTGAGCAAAAATTCGGCAACTGGCAACCGACTCAAAGCGCAGAAATGCCTGCACTACCAACCGTATCAGCAGCTAATCAAGGCGGCATATTTTTGGTGGATCAGCCGCAATTGAGTCAAAGTTACGTGCAGATGGGGCATTTGGGCGGGATGTTGAACAGTCCAGATTACGGTGCTTTGGACGTGATGAATGGGGTTTTGAACGGTTTTGGCGGGCGTTTGTTCAATAATGTGCGATCGCGCCAAGGCTTAGCGTACACTGTTTATGCGGCTTGGAGTCCGAGATTTGACTATCCTGGGGTATTTGTGGCTGGAGGCCAAACGCGATCGGACGCGACAGTACCATTTATCAAGGCAATTCGCGCGGAGATCGATCGTATCCGCACCGAACCAATTACCCCCGAAGAATTAGCTTTTGCTAAAGATTCCACCCTCAATTCTTTCATCTTTAAATTTGAAAATCCCAGTCAAACTTTGTCGCGATTAATGCGCTACGAATACTACGGTTATCCCGAAGATTTCATTTTTCGCTACCGTCGCAGCATTGAAGCAGCAACAATTGCTGACGTGCAGCGCGTAGCTCAGACTTACTTGAAACCGGAGAATCTGGTGACATTAGTAGTAGGAAATACTGCGGGGATTCAACCGCCCTTATCGAGTTTGGGAACTTCGGTAAAAGTGCAATCTGTTGATATCACCATTCCGTCGGCGACTTAATCGGCGACTTAATCGGTAACAAGGAAATGCCAATGCCGTGTCCCTACCCCAATGAATTGTAGGGAAACGGCACTGCCGTTTCCTCCGTCTGCGTCAGGAAAGGAAACGGCAATGTCATGTCCCTACCTTTTGCTAAAAATCAATAGTCAAAGGAGCTCTCGGAAACGGAATCACATCGCGAATATTTCCCATTCCCGTCATAAACTGCACCAACCGCTCAAACCCCAAACCAAAGCCAGCATGAGGCACAGTACCGTAGCGGCGCAAATCCAAATACCACCACAACTCCTCCTTATTCATACCTTGAGCTTCCATGCGCCGCTCCAAAACATCCAGCCGTTCTTCCCGCTGAGAACCGCCGATGATTTCGCCCAGCTTAGGAGCCAGAATATCCATTGCTCGCACGGTTTTCTCATCGTCGTTTAACCGCATATAAAATGCTTTAATCCCGACGGGATAATCGCTGACAATCGTCGGCTTTTTAAACAACTCCTCAGCCAAATAGCGCTCGTGTTCCGACTGCAAATCTAAGCCCCAGCTTACCGGAAAATCAAACTTTTTGTCGGCTTTTTCCAAAAGTGCGATCGCCTCCGTGTAAGTAATCCGCTCAAATTGGTTGTTAATAATATTTTCCGCAGTCGCCAAAACAGTCTTGTCAATGCGTTCGTTGAAAAACTCCATATCTTCCGGGCAATGCTCCAGCACATACTTAAAAATGTACTTTAAAAAAGCCTCAGCCAAATCCATATTTCCCAGCAAATCGCAGAAAGCCATCTCCGGTTCAATCATCCAAAACTCAGCCAAGTGCCGCGAAGTATTAGAATTTTCCGCTCGAAAAGTCGGGCCAAAAGTGTAAACATTGCCGAAAGCCAGCGCCATAATTTCCGCTTCCAACTGGCCGCTAACTGTCAGATAAGCGCGCTTCCCAAAAAAGTCTTTCGCATAATCAACTTCTTGCGAATCAGTGCGAGGGATATTTTTTAAATCAAAGTTAGTAACGGCGAACATTTCCCCCGCACCTTCGCAGTCGCTAGCAGCAATAATCGGAGTATGAACCCACAAAAAGCCGCGTTCTTGGAAAAATTGGTGTACCGCCGCTGAACAAGCATTGCGAACGCGAAACACAGCACCGTGGGTGTTAGTGCGGGGCCGCAAATGTGCGATCGTGCGCAAGAATTCCAAGGAATGGCGCTTCTTTTGGAGCGGATAAGTTTGCGGGTCTGCATCGCCGTAAACTTGTACTTGAGATGCTTTCAACTCAATTCTTTGTCCCTTCGCCGGAGATGCTACCAACACTCCCGAAACTTCAACCGATGCACCTGTATTTAATTGCTTGAGAACATTTTCAAACTCTGGCAAATCAGCATTGATGACTACTTGTAAATTAGCCATCGCCGAACCATCGTTGACTTCGACAAAGGCAAATTCTTTCAATTCACGCTTAGTACGAACCCAGCCTTGAACTGTTACAGTTTGATCGGGTTCACCGCCCCGCAGAATTGCTGCAATTCGTTGATTAGTCATATCCACTCCCGCTTATTTAATATTATTTTGCACCATATTTCTCTCTTCCTCTGCGCCCTCTGCGCCCTCTGCGCCCTCTGCGGTAAAAAAATCCAAAACTATCCCGCATAGGATTTCAAAATCCAACCGACCAAAATGCCAAGTCCCCCAAAGCGAACAGCTTGCCAAAAAGGTTGTTTTATGCTTGCCCAAGAAAACAGACTGCTTTCTAAATTTAACTCGATCGACTCCAATTCTTGCTCAATTTCCCGCAACTCTTGCTTAAGTTGTGCTGTGGGATTTTGGCGCACAGACTCGCGTGTATCTTCCCGCCTATGCCCGAGTTCGGCTTGGCGCAGACGATCGACCTGAATTTGAGTGTACCGTTCTTTGACTGCCGCGAGCGATCGCTCCACAGTTTCCAGCGCTACAACAAACTCACATTCATCTCTCGGTGTCTCTGGATTTAACTCTGACGGCTGTTGAGGCATTTCGATCGGCAAACCTGACAATAATTCAAAAAATCAATTTACAATTTAGTTGTTATTATGTTCCGTATATTTTTGAAATTAAGGAACTGTCGGCAAATCGCTATAATTACCAATTATGCTTGAAACTACACAAACAACCCAAACTGTCAACCTCAACGAGCTTAGCACAGTAGAACTAGCCCAAGCTCTGGCTGCTCGTCTGGCGATCGCCGAAAAAGATTGGCATCGCCTCAAAGCCAACCGTTCCGCCCGGGCCTGCGAGCAAACCGCGGCCGCTTTGGTCTTTTTGCTCAAAAAACAGCCCGAAGAAGCTCTCCCGCGCTTAAATCAAGCAGCAGGATGGCTAGATCGATCGATCTCTGCTCCTCCCTGTCCCACTCACGGCCGATAATTTTGAGTTTTGAGCTAAAGATTTGATTTCTAGCTCAAAACTTAAACCATCGCGCTGCCAGATTGCAACGCGATGGCGAGTCAAAAAAGTTCACATATTTCTCACCCAAAACTGACATTTGGTAGTATTATCAACTATCAATACACAGAGCTTACAAACTATCGTTGCCCGATCGACGAACCGGGAAACGAAAAGTTTGATTATGTGTCTGAGGTTGACAATAGGGTCAAACAGTGGTTTTAGCGTAAGCGAGGTAGTCGGTAGCGACTCGGAATTTCTTTGCACAGTCGTAACTCTGTACCTTGGGAATTCCACTCTACCCGATCGAATAGTTGGTAAAGAATAAACAGCCCTCTACCACATTCTTGTTCAACATGGGGAAATGCAGAGTGATTTGTAACATCACTGTCGCAATTATCGGTATAAAAGTCACAACCACAAGGGGCATTAAAGCCAGAACCTTCATCCGATATCACCCACCAATATTGGTTTTGGACGATCGAAAAACGGACTCCAACAGTTTTACCGGGGTCTAACTTGTTTCCATGCTTAGCAGCATTTACCAAAGCTTCTTGAAGCCCCAAGCGTAATTCTGCTTGCCAGTGATCCGGAACCTCTGCTAGGAGCAGATCCAAAACAGGACAAAGGTATAGAGTAGAAGCGAAGCTAATCGTAATCCAATTGCGTCCGACCGGACGGGTTGAAATAGCAATCACTCAGAAAACTCCCTAACTTTCAGGTGGATAAACTTCACACCCTGCATAAGTTGGCTCCCTAGTATTCAAAATGCTAATTAATTGAGCGGCGCAGCTCTACTTCTATCTTAGAGTATTAAAGCCGTTAATAAAAGCAAAGAACGTCACAAAATATTCTGCGATTCTCAGAAACTTTTGCCGAGAACCACCAGTAATTTACTGATAACTTCTACCCGCAGCCAGATTTTTGATGTTGGCTTTTGCCACCGCAGCGAAGCTGTGCCCGCTGCATCCCCAGCCGTCAACAGCTCTCTTACCAAACGATCCCCACCTTTAAAAGATCGGAAATCCCTCCAAAAAAGTCGATCCCTTGACTCCTCGCCAATGGGTATCGGCTGTCGCAACCCCAGATGAGACCCGATCGCCCAGAACTTCTACTTGTCCCCAAAAAGCACAATTATCATACCTAGGTGTGTTGCAGCCGAAACCCGATATATTTCCTAAATGCCGATCGCGGCACTGATCCCGCACTGCTGCGACCCTCATTAAACGCAATATTCGTTACAAAACTTATGGCTGCTGAGTTGGGATCTCGCACTCGCCCAACTCGCCCAACTTGACATATCCCTTACTGGTAAAACCCCAGCGCGTTCGCAAAACTTGATAAATCTGAACGTCGCGATACAATAGTTAAAGTAAATAATTATTTCTTTACATCATGCAAACAACCCCAGCCATCACCGCAGCCCCCATTCCCGGCACATACTGGCAGTGGCGGGGCCATTCAGTGTACTACGTTCGATCCCCTTCGTTAGCGATCGATCGGCATCCAGAACGTCCTCCCCTGCTGTTAATTCACGGTTTTGGAGCATCCACAGACCACTGGCGCAAAAATATTAGCGGGCTGAGCAAAGAATTTGAAGTGTGGGCGATCGACCTTTTGGGATTCGGGCGATCGGCAAAACCCGAAATCGAGTACAGCGGCGACCTCTGGCGCGACCAACTCCACGACTTCATCACCACCATCATCGGCCGGCCCGCCGTATTAGCCGGCAACTCCCTCGGAGGCTACGCCGCCTTGTGTGTCGCAGCAGGGCGTCCCGAATCAGCCGCCGGACTGATCTTAATTAACAGCGCCGGGCCCTTCACCGAAACTCAGCCCGCACCCGAAGCGCCGCCCTTGCAAAAAGCCATATCTGCGGTAGCTAAAACCTTATTTCAGCAAGATTGGGCAAGTTTTCTGCTGTTCCAATACGTGCGCCAGCGATCGACCATTCGGAAAACCCTAGAAAAAGTGTATCTCGACCAAAGCGCCGTCACAGACCAATTAGTAGAAGAAATTTACCAACCATCCTGCGATCCCGGTGCGCCAAAAGTATTCGCCTCCGTATTCCGAACACCCCAAGGCGAAAAAATCGACGTATTGCTGAGTCAATTAACCTGTGGGTTGCTAATGCTGTGGGGAACAGGCGATCCGTGGATGAATTCCACCAACAGAAGCGCCAAATTCCGCCAACATTATCCGCAGTTGACCGAACACTTTATCACATCCGGTCACTGTCCCCACGATGAAGTACCAGAACAGATTAACGAACTGATTCGCGGATGGATAATTGACCAATAGTCGATCGGCATCAACTCTGTTAATGCCCGTTAATCTGCGGTCAAAATACCTCAACCAAAAAACAAGGCGACCTATTTGGGTCGCCTTGTTTGATATCATAAAAAATGGAATTTGTCAATAGCAAATAGCTATTTCTTTTTCCGTTTAACCTCATCTAACCGTCTGCGATCGCCCCACTCAACCGCTGTCAAATAGGCAACCCCGCCAGTCACGGTTATCAGCAGTACAAAAGCCACTAAAACAAGAACATTAGCAATAGAAAATCCCACAACCCCTCCTGCAAACTTAGACTTGAGATTTAGACTTGAGATTATGTGCGATCGCACAACCGCAATAAAATTAGTTGGTAGCGAGGCATGGAAATCTTCATCAAACTCTGCGGACTAAAGTCCTCGCTACAAACCTGATAACGGTTATTCTACCGGACGTACTCTGAATTGGGCGAGAGGGAGAGTCGGAGATCAGAAAAATCCTCCCTCTTCCCTCTTCCTTCTTCCTTCTTCCTTCTTCCCTCTTCCTTAAAACAACTCTTCCAAAATTGTAAACCTGACATGATTAATTGCCAGAGTCCCCACAGAAACATCCTCCTTGTTTAAAGGAAGACCCCCGCTGGTGAGACTTTGAAACCGCACTCCCTTGCCAATTTCTACGTGATACCAAGCCAAACCCATAAAAAATCGCAAAGGATAAGGGCCTTTGTCTTGAATGTCATCAGGATTAGATTCCATCGGCACCCAGCCAAAACCAGGAATGTAAAACTCCAGCCAAACATGATTGAAATCAGGTTCTAGCGGCAAACCTTTTCTGTCAGCAAAAGCCGGACACTTATAACGCCCAATTGTGCGGCAAGCAATTCCGTTCAATCTTGCCAAAGCCAACAACACCCCCACGTACTCGCCACAAGAACCGACGCCGCGACGTAATACAAGATCGGGAGTGTCAATGTGAGGCCTAATCCCGTAGGAAAGTTGGTCATAAACAAAATTCCGAATACTCAGTAACTTCCTCAGAATATTAGTTTCTGTGCCAATGGATGCCACCGCACCCGATCGCACAATCTCCGTATCCATCGCCAAGTTGTCATTGTCCACCAAATACTTAGCTGCAAACTCCGGCGATAGTGGCGGAATCTTTTCCACATTTCGAGGTGACAACTGATACTTGATCGATCGCACTTCCAACAAAGCCTTCCAGCCAAAAATTCGCCGTTCCCCCTTCTGGAGGCGATCGAACTTAAACACCGCCACCCGTTCCCCTTCCAGAAGTTCCTCAGTAAAAGGCATTCCAATCGGCGTAATTTTCCTGACCTTTTGCCGATGAGTTTCCGAAGGCAAAGCAATCCGCCACTCCAAATTATCGATTTCCACCTCATCGAGAGGAGACAGTTCCTCCACATAAGACATTTCCATCAAAAAACCGCTTGACAGAGCGTAGCGTTCGGCTTCATTGTAGTGAAAAGACAAAGGGTGAACAAAAGTGCGATCGCGCTTCGTCAACTGAAAAGGATCTTCCGAATTCGGATCATCCCGGATATAGAGTTCATCCCCAGCATAAGCCACATACAGAACCTCCTCCCCTGTTTCAGAATCCTGGTGAAAAGCCAAACCAGAAGGCCATTCAAAGGGAGTCAAAACGCTAAATTTAATCTCCCCAGTTGCCCGTTCCAAACAGTAAACAGTTTGCTCAGTTTTGTCGCAGATCCAAAGTTCCTCATCCCGGACAGTGATATTTTCTACCCCAATACCAGGAGCGAAAAACCGAGTAATTTCCCGACCAGTTTTCACATCAAGAACCAGAATATAGCCCAATCTCTGGCAAGTCACATACAGCGTAGATTTCCAAACTGCAATCCCGTCAACAGGATAAGAAAGTGAAACAAAATGTTCCGGTTTGAGTTGTGCGATTGCCCCGTCCCGAATTGCTCCCGGACAGCAACAAATATCCTCATCCCGGGAAAACCAGAGAGTATCTTCCCAAATAGCCAGCCCGGTTGCGCCCGCAAACTTAGCCGTTTGATGAGGATTCAAAACAGTAGTGTTATCAGTTTCTCGATCGATCTCCAATAGTAGCCCTTCGGTGCGATCGACAGCGAACAACCTATTTCCTAAAAAAGCAATGCCGTGCAGTGCAGATACACCGATCGGTCTTACCATCCGCAGCCCCGAAGGCTGTTTGTCCGAGACAACTGGTGAATCGAGATTCATGCTAAATTTCTTGCCGATCATATTTTACAGAAGACCTGATTTGTAACTTGTAGTCGATCGCTTGAGGTTCACCAATAAAATTGTCGAGATTCCTGAGATCCAGGACTGACGCATCAACCGGGGGTTTTAACGTAAATACGCGTTGTAGCCTCTTGCCAGACTTAAAAAACCCGGAATATTAGTGTTTTTTAAAGTTGGGTTTAACAAGCTCAACCCAA
>JAJAYT010000360.1 GCA_026786085.1 Microcoleus sp. CAN_BIN18
AACAGGCAAGATGCCTGTTCCACCATTTTCAGCAACAGGCAAGATGCCTGTTCCACCATTTTCAGCAATAGGCAAAATGCCTGTTTCACAAGAGATAAATTGTCTTGTGGAACAGGCATCTTGCCTGTTCACAAAAGGCTGATTGATAATGGTGCAATATCTCTGTAAAATAGGACTTACGCATGGTAGCCCAGAAACCGGGTCTTTTACCAAGTCTGAGGAATTGAACTTAATTACTTGTTTTAAGTCATATTCTTGATTCTGAAAAATACCGATCGCACTTATTTCCCAGTCAGGACTACTTGTTCCGAGTATAATTAGAGTTAAATCGATCATTGCGTACGATCGCCAATTGCAGATTGTTTGTAATTCATCTCTCGTGCTAATCTTTCAAATCCAGAAGCGCGCAGATCCGGCGCAGCTACCGCAATTAAACACTGATAGGCTAATTCGCCTTCTCCATCTGCTAACAAAACTTCCGCTAATTTTAGCAAAATCGGCATCCAAGGTATCGGATCGATTTCGCGATCGGGTAAGTTGCGGCTAATTAGTCCACCATAAATTTCAATCTTATCTAACCATTCCTGCGGGTGAATGTCAACTTGCTTGTTCAGTTTAGCATATCCGCGTTCGAGTTCTACTCGTGCTAGCTCTGACGGTAAAGTTGCTGTCGCTTGTAACTGAGATAAGGCGATTGTAGTTGATGCCCGTGAAGCATAGCTATCCCGTAGGGAATCGCACATCATGACTTGACGCCAAGTCAACCAAGCATCTAAAAAACGATCGCCTGTTGTTTGTGCATATATAGTGCTTGGTGCGATCGCCTTTCCACTGACTAATTCGCACCAAGATGCTAAAATTTGGATCTGAAATCGGGAGGCCAAAAAATTTAAATCTCCGATTAAAACAGCTAAAATTGGCTTCCAGGCTTTCCCTACATTGGGATTATCCTGTTTGGCTTTACTTGCTGCTAGAGTGAATTCTGCTAACAAGTGCTGAATATTAAATACATCTAGCTTACCAGAATCAGGTAAATTGGTATGCTCCCAGATGGATATAGCTGTGTTATTATCGAATCCTAAGCTGGGAATTAGTAAATCTACAACTACCGAATATTGCCGGAGATTCATCTCGGTTAAACGTTGTTTGGCGCGATCGTAGATGTGTTGTCTTTTTTGGCGATCGGCTAAAAAGCTGCACGTCAACAGCAATACCCGTACCGCCATCAATTCTACGGGTGTTTCCCGATAAGTTTTACGTTGTAATAGCCTTTCTAGGGCTTGTTGGGCGATCCTCTTCGAGGGCTGCGCCAACGGCGATATCCCCGAACTTACCATCACTGTCGGCTGAATTAAACTTTTCAAAAGTAAGGCAATTTCTCTGGCTTCTCCTACAGGCAATAAACCCGATTCTAACCACTCGCGCCAAGATTTTTGCGTTACCCATTCGATCCATTCTAAATCGCTACAATTTTGTGTATTTTCAAATTGACTAAAATTCGATGAATCGATAATTACTCTCGCTTGAAAATCTCCAAATAAATTTTCCAAACAAAGCTGTAAAGGCAACAAATCAAGGACTTGCTGTTGTTGGACTTGCAGCCAAATATCAATCTCTTGTGGATTTTGCCTCACTATTTGATAATTCAGAATCCCAGGAAATTTCGGCAAAGAGAGTTCTCCCGGACACTTAAAGCCTTGCTGTGTCTTGATTTGTTCTTGACTGCGCCCGAGAATTTTTGCGGTTACGTGCGATCGACCGCAAGGACAAGCATCAGGCTCGAACTGAAGGCGATCGCCACATTGATAACGAATCAAAGGCATTGTATAATTGAATAAATCTGTAGTGACTAATTCACCCTCAATAATTTCATACAAACATCGATCGACATCTAAATGCACTCGTCCGAATTCAGGACAACTCAAGCCAGAAATTCCGGTTTCTTGGCAACCGTACTCGTTAATAACTGGAGCTTTAAAAACAGATTTAAGTAACTCTTCTTGAAACTCAAATAAAACCTCACCTGTGCAAATCACGCCTAAAACCGCAGGAATAGACTCCCCAAAAAGAGCAGCAGCTACTTCAGATAAACGACTGGGATAACCTCGAATCACCGCAGGTTTAATCTGCAACAAGTCCGATAGACTTTGGAGCAAATCAGGTGTAATATTTCCAATTAACGCAACATCATTAACTCGAATCGGCTGCAAGCGGCTGGCGAGATTAATAATTGGGACTTCTTCATCAATTCCCCACCAAGCTAAAGCACGTTTTCGAGCCAAAAGACGTGCTTCATTCCACTCATTTCCGGCAAAGTAGGTATAAAAATCACCAGAAGTTCCGCTAGTCATTCCTCGGTAAACTAAATTGTCAACACTAGCGAGAAATAACCCGGGATTTTGCCGCACTATTTGTTTGGAAATTGGCTGTAAATTAGCAAAAGCTGTTTGCCAATCTGGTACAAGTTGTTTCAAATCCGACTGCGAATCAATTAATCCAGCTTGCAAAAAGCGGTGGTAATTTCCCGGCACTGTTGCGGCAATCTCTAAAACTCGTTTTAAGTTGATTGAAGTGCGATCGTCCAATTCTATCATAAGCTGTCATCCATGTAAGGCTTTGAGATTTAACCTTACTTTTGATCGTCTCTTTGAGCGATTCGCTCGGCAATTTGTAGCCAATCTTCATGAATTACAACTTGTCTATCCCCAGACAATCCTCTCAAATTGTTCCGCTGTATTTTTAGCGGTTTTTCACAAGCATTACCTAAAGGTTTTAGATAAGCTCTATTTACCCAACCCACTCTGAATTCAGGCGCGTTTGCAAACGCATTTCCTCCTCTACTAAAACCTCCGCTAAGATTTTGACTGCTAGAACTAAAGTGACTGCCAATCTTTACCCACTTTCCTGTAGCATCCCGATCGCCCGTAACGACTTGCCAGCCTTTAGGAACTAACCCAATCACCGGCCCGTTAGGAGAAGAACGGATCGTGAGGGGATCTCTTTCAGTAACGACTTGAGCAAAGGGTCGAGGTTTGCCTCCGTAGGAACAAGTTTGAGCCTTTAAAGTTGTTTGAGAGGGAGTCGCAGAGGCGGTTTTGATACCCAACAGCGATAATAGTGTTAAACTAACAAATAGCGCAATTTTTTTCCAACTTTTGAGGATATTCATAGAACATAGTTATTTATAGTTTCATCAATTATAAAATGACTTGGTACAGCTTGTCTGCCCCAGAGTGCCAAAATTATTGCGGGCGATTCGGTCTTGGGGACATTTTGAAAAAATTTCGGAAATCTACTTGCAAAACTTTAAACACCGTGCTAACCTTAAAAGGTTTGAGACATTACAACTTATAAGGTAAAACCCCGCAGAATGAAACAATTGGGAACCCATCTGGTCGCTGATGCTTGGCAGTCTCCTGGAGACATCCTCAACGATCCTGAACGTATCCGCCGCGCCATACTCGATGCGATCGAAGCCGGAGGAGCTACTCTCATCGATTTGTGCGTACACCAGTTTAGTCCTCACGGAGTGACGGCTACTGCAACTTTGGCAGAGTCTCATATAGCAATCCATACTTGGCCTGAACACGGTTATTTTGCCGCAGACTTATTTTTCTGCGGAGCCGGCGACCCTCACAAGGCCATGAAGGTGCTACAGACAGCTCTGGAAGCTAAACAGGTCAAACTCACCGAGTTCACGCGCGGTTTCGAGCCCGGGGTGGGCATCCTAGAATCTGCTTGTGAAGAGCAGTATGCGTCTCGTGCGGTAGAAACGAGTGCCGCCAGAGTTTAATAATCAGTTAGCGTAACTTTGAACATTTTATGCTAAGTTTCGGTTAAAATCCCACGGCTCGAGTCGTGGGATTCTTGTTGAAATTTACTTTTTCATTAATAAAGGACGAACAACTAAATAACCTGTGCCGAAGGCGGCAATGACAATCAGAAAAATCGCGATGGTCAACCACAATCCGTTTAAGTCTGAGGCTTTTTTGGGTTGAGAGCGCACACGGTAAGGAGTTTCTGGCACTTCTGTAAATAATTTTTCTGGAAGTGTATCCGGCATCGGGGCGGCTGTTAGCTGCGCTTCCGGTAGGGGGAAAGGGAAAGCCACTGTCTGAGGTGGTTGAGGTACGCTAGAGTTGGCCCGCGAGGTTGCAGGTGCTGGGGGCTCCGGTTCAACGCTGAAATTGAATTTGACCGAGGGCATTTGCGGCATCCCTGTCTGGGTGACGCTCTGAGCCGAGTTGACGACTTGCTGTAGCTGTTGGGATACTTGAACTACTGTTTCTACTTCTCGTCGCAGTTGTTGATTTTGTTGGACTAATTGCTGGTTGTGCGTTTTGAGGGAGTCAAGCATCGCTTGGGCGGCTTGCAATTCGGCTGTGACTTCTCGATAGAGCGAAATCGGTACCGATGGAGAGTAAGTATTTGAGTTTTCAGGGGATGTATTGTCAGATAAGGTAGTATTTTGCATAATTGTAGATGGCGAGGGTGAACTTTTTTTAGTTTAGCCTGAGAGTATTTGCAATTAGATCGATCGCAACACAATTCGTCAAGATATTTGTTAAAAATATTAATAGTGAGTTTAGTTAAATGTTAGAAATTTTTAGTCGATCGCGATGAACAACCATCCAACAGAACAAAGTATGTCACAAAAGTCAACTACCGAGGAAATGAAATACGGCGAACGCGAGATTGTGGACGGGGAGTTAATTACTTTCCCGAATCCGCGAGTCGGGCGGCGCTACTTCGTTAACATTACTTTACCGGAGTTTACTTGCAAGTGTCCGTTTTCTGGCTATCCGGATTTTGCCACAATTCACGTTACTTACGTCCCCGACGAGCGGGTGGTGGAATTGAAGGCGCTGAAACTGTATATTAACAGTTATCGCGATCGCTACATTTCTCACGAAGAATCGATTAATCAAATTTTAGACGATTTTGTCGCAGCTTGCTCGCCGCTGGAAGTGACGATTAAGGGTGATTTTTTGCCACGGGGGAACGTGCACACGGTGATTGAGGTGCGCCACGAGAAGTAGAAGGTATAGCGTTTCTCAGAAAGATGAGGTATGCCGATATATGCTGCAACCCTTACATTATCAAGCTTTTTATGGCAAAATTGGTACCTCACCTTTTAGAGAAAGGCTATATAGTCTAATTAAATTATAATTTTTAACCTCACTCACAGAAACTGGGTTTTTTGTCCGTTATCGTAGGGTAGGCAGCGTTAGCTTTGAGAGGATTAAGTTGAGTTAGGCTAGATCGCGTCACTGCCCACCATCTCATCCAATTGGGCTAAAATAAGTCTTGTAGAAGCGATTTAAAGTTAGAACAATGCAATCTCATCTAAGCTCTAGAACAGAAAGAATTGGTATAGCTGGCACACAACTAATTTTTGAAAGATTAGGCTGTATTTTTCGCGAACAACCGATAGAAGATTATGGTATCGATGCTCATGTTGAATTTATTGAAAAAGGTCAAGCAACAGGAAAGCTAATTGCCTTACAAATCAAATCAGGAGATAGCTGGTTTCAAGAAAAAAATGGGGACAATATAATTTTTCGTGGAAATAATGAGCATTTAGAATATTGGCAAAATCATTCTTTGCCTGTGATTGTTGTCTTGTATAAAGACAGTGAGAATACAGCCTATTGGCAAGCAGTCAACAATAATACTGTTCAAAGAACTAAAACAAGGTGGAAATTACTAATACCGATCGATCGACAAGTTAACTCTCATGCTCTCGAACAACTCAAAAACTTGAGCCAAAAAATAATTTCTGCCCGTGAATATACGGAATTATCCTTACAGG
>JAJAYT010000361.1 GCA_026786085.1 Microcoleus sp. CAN_BIN18
AAAATCAGCTATATTCACTGGTTTAAGGAAATCGTATTTAATTGCTAAAATCAGCAGTTGATAGGATTCGTGTATCTATTTTTAGAATCCTCTTAATAAGCATTCAACACTTCTGCAATGTATGATGATGAAGGTGATACTTGACTAAGCAAAACTAGCTACTTCTACAGAACGTTCTACGGCTAAACTTTTACGCTGGCGTTTAATTCTGTCGATTTCATGGAGTGTTTCGGCTGTGAGGTAACTACTGCCACAGTGAGGACAGCTTATTACGGGAATGTTTTCTATAACTAGCAAATCTTTGCCTTTACTATGTTCTGGGAATTCGGCGAACTCGCACACCTTCTGTTCCGCAAATATCACATACCATTTACTAAGTCTCCTTGCTTAAGGCAATTATGTAGTATTTTGTCGAACATTTGTCGTTCGCTTCTAGTAGTTCTTAAGGTGCGTCATGTAATAGTTCATTGGGGAGAATGGGATGCGGAAAACCCGGAAATTCTGGCGGTGGCAGAAAAATTTATCTTTGCTAACTGTTACAACCCGCAAGTTGCTGGGAGTCTTTTAGCTGAGTCCGGTAGCAGGCCGCCGTGCCAGGTATCGGAAACGTAGAAGTGGCGAGGTTTCGTGGTTAAAGCCTTTGTTATAAATCTTCATGAAACCCTGAAACGCTTAGATGTTAGACTTTACAAGTCTCGACGCGAGAGAAGAGAACACCCTCCCTCACCCCCCAACTACCATCCAAACATATAAAGGGGAGGTATGCTTCTGGTGCTTTGGTGTTGAATTTATAATCATCATAATCTAACCATTCCCTATTCACACGCCAACCTACCCGATCGCCAAACGCATCCCATATTTTACTATCATGTTCCCTAGTTCCCCCCAGACTTTGATAAATGCGCTTCTGCACCGAAAAGCCGAAGTGCCCATCACTGTATTTTACCCAAAGTTGGTCAATGGTACGCAAGTCCTCGTAGGGAAATTTTTCAATATGTTCAACATCCAGCCATCTTTCTTTCTCCCTCCCCGCCACCTTCAACATTACTCTCCTCGTTTCCTCATCCGCCTCTTGCCACTTTCCTGCTGCTAATAAATTCCGCAAGTTTCTATAATCCATCCCCACGGCTGAAACCAATTGTACCTCATTAGTGGCCTGTTTCGGCATCACCAAATCCAACCATTCCTGCACCGACTGCGGGCGATTTTGCGGTTCCAACTCCATCCCCTTGATAATCGCCGCATTCACCCTGTCACTAATTTTATCATTGTGCTGTTTCGGCGGAGTCAAAGGAATATTTTGCTTCCTAAATTGCGACGGAAACGGCACCTCACCAGTCAACATCACATAAAGCGTCGCCGCCAGGGAATAAACATCAGTATATGAACCAAGTTCCGCTCGTTTTTCCAACAGTTCGAGGGGTGCGTAACACTCAGTCCCGGAATTGCTATTAGTCCTCAATTTCCCTGGTGTCGTCACCTGTCGCGCCAAACCAAAATCAATCAAAACTGCTGACAAACCCCGCTTTCTCAGCATAATATTTTGCGGTTTAACATCAAGGTGAGTCAAGTTTTGCTTGTGAACAAAACTCAGCGCGTCTCCCACTTGCTGAATAATTGGCAAAGCTTTTGTTTCCGACAAAATGCCGTTATCTTCCAGATGTCCAGCTAAGTCAATCCCGTCGATTAATTCCATCACCATGCACCACAATTCAATATCTCCAGCCATTTCTGGAAATACTTCATAAACTTGGACAACGTGGGGATGGCTGCACCGGGCTAAACACAAAGCTTCGTTGACAAATTTGGTTTGGAGTTCGCGAAAGTTTGGCTTACCTTGAGAAATGGCATTTAGGGTTTTGATCGCAACTATTTTACCTTCTTTGCTATTTTTAGCGCGGTAGGTGACACCGAATCCGCCGCCGCCGAGGATTTCTTCGATGATGTATTTGCCGTTGTGCAGTTGTTGTCCGGGGGGCCAGTGTCTCATCGTGGGTATTTGAGGGATGGAGATGATGGTGTTGATTATAGCTGAGATGGAGGAATTTTGTGGAGGGTTTTTGTGGGGTGTTGAGAAACCGGGTTTTTCGGAGTCTTTGGGTTGTAGTTAGGTATTGTCGCAAAAACCCGGTTTCTTGGGGCTTTGGGTGAGGTTGATTTCAGCATCTATCAAACCCGGAGATCCCCCCTAGCCCCCCTTAAGAAGGGGGGGACTGGAAGCGCTCAAAGTCCCCCTTCTTAAGGGGGATTTAGGGGGATCTAGACTCGGAGAAAAACGAGATTTACATGGATTTCAATCTTAAGTGTAAGCCTCCATTGGTAAACAAGAACAGACAAAATTACGATCGCCAAAAGCATTATCTATCCTTCCCGCCGCAGGCCAAAACTTATGTTCGCGAGTCCAAGCTGTCGGATAAGCTGCTTGCGCGCGAGTATAAGGATGATTCCACTCATCAACCATCAGAGATTCTGCGGTATGCGGCGCATTTTTCAAGACGTTATTTTGCGCGTCCACATTGCCTTTTTCAATCTCCGCAATTTCGGCTCGAATCGCAATCATCGCATCGCAGAAACGGTCTAATTCCTGCTTCGATTCGCTTTCCGTCGGTTCCACCATCATCGTACCCGCGACAGGCCAAGAAACTGTCGGCGCGTGATAGCCATAATCCATCAACCGTTTAGCGATATCATCAACTTCAATAGCCGCAGATTTTTTGAGAAGTCGCAAATCCAGAATACACTCGTGTGCTACCAAACCAGATTTCCCTTTGTACAAAACCGGATAATAGGATTCTAACCTGTGCGCCATATAATTAGCATTCAGAATTGCTACTCTTGTCGCCTCAGTTAAACCAACTCCTCCCATCATCCGAATGTACATCCAAGAAATAGTCAAAATGCTAGCACTTCCCCAAGGCGCAGCCGAAACAGCACCAACTGATGTTTGTTGACTGTTCGCTGTTGACTGTTCACTGTTAAGAACAGAATGACTAGGCAAAAATTCTACTAAATGAGACATTACCCCAATCGGCCCCATTCCTGGGCCGCCGCCACCGTGGGGAATGCAGAAAGTTTTGTGCAAATTTAAGTGACAAACATCAGCACCAAAATCACCCGGGCGGCACAAACCAACTTGAGCATTCATATTTGCGCCGTCCATATAAACTTGTCCGCCACAGTTGTGAACAATCTCGCAAATCTCTTTAATTTCTGCTTCAAAAACTCCGTGAGTAGATGGATATGTCACCATCAAAGCAGCTAGTTCATTTTTGTGCTTGTCAGCTTTTTTCTGCAAGTCAGCCACATCAATGTTTCCCTGAGAATCGCAATCAACTGCAACTACTTTCATCCCAGCCATCACCGCGCTAGCAGGATTTGTACCGTGGGCTGACTGGGGAATCAAACAAATATTCCGGTGAGATTCGCCCCGATGTTCGTGGTATTGACGAATTACTAACAAACCCGCATATTCGCCTTGGGAACCAGCGTTTGGTTGCAAAGAAATTCCGGCAAAACCAGTGATTTCTGCCAACCATTGTTCGAGTTGCACGAACATCATTTGATAGCCACGGGTTTGATGGCTTGGTGCGAAGGGATGAATCTTGCTGAATTCCGGCCAACTCACTGGTAACATTTCCGCAGTTGCATTCAATTTCATCGTACAGGAACCCAAGGGAATCATCGATGTATTTAACGATAAATCCTTGGCTTCCAATCGGTGCATATAGCGCAAAAGTTCGGTTTCCGAGTGGTAGCTGTTGAAAACTGGATGGGTTAGATAGCTGCTGGTGCGATCGCAAAAAGCCGGATAAACTAAAGATGAACTAAAATCATCTGCATCCAGCGACATACTCAAAACAATCTCGCCGTCAGCCCTAATCCGATTCTTCTCCTGTGCAAAAATTGTCCACAACTCTTTGACATCTTCCGCCGTGACAGTTTCATCCAGACAAATTCCCACTGTTTTTTCATCAAACACCCGGAGATTAATCTGGTGAAGTTTCGCAGATTCTAGAACCGACGATAGCGACTTATCTCCCAATTCTACCCGCAGAGTATCGAAGAAAGGTTCAGCACCAATTTTATATCCGAGGCTTTTCAAACCCGAAGCCAAAAGTGCAGTTAAATCCCGTACTTTTTCCGCTATTTCTTTTAGCCCTTGCGGCCCGTGATAAACACCATACATACCCGCCATCACTGCTAGCAAAACTTGAGCAGTACAAATATTGCTAGTTGCTTTTTCGCGGCGGATGTGCTGTTCGCGAGTTTGCAAAGCCAAACGTAAAGCAGATTTGCCGTTAACATCTTTGGAAACGCCCACAATTCGCCCCGGAACTTGTCGTTTAAACTGTTCTCGCGTGGCGAAATAAGCTGCGTGAGGCCCTCCAAATCCCAGCGGAACTCCGAAGCGCTGTGTGCTTCCTACGGCTATGTCAGCGCCGAATTCGCCTGGGGGTGTGAGGACGCATAGGCTCAAAATATCGGCGGCAACTGTGACTAATGCGCCGACTTCGTGTGCCGATCGAATAAAATCACTATAGTCGTAAATTGCGCCGTCTGTGGCAGGGTATTGCAGGAGTGCGCCGAAGATTGTACGATCGAACTCAAAGCTTTGATGGTCGCCGACAATCACCTCAATTCCCAGGGGCTTAGCGCGAGTTTGCACCACTTCAATCGTTTGAGGGTGGCAATCTTGAGCCACAAAAAACGCTTTTCCCTTATTCTTAGAAACGCCATAACTTACGGCCATCGCTTCCGCCGCTGCTGTCCCTTCATCCAACAAAGAAGCGTTGGCAATTTCTAAACCCGTGAGGTCAATTATCATGGTTTGGAAATTCAGCAAAGCTTCCAATCGCCCTTGAGCAATTTCGGCTTGATAGGGAGTGTAAGCTGTATACCAGCCTGGATTTTCGAGGATATTGCGCCCGATGACTGGGGGTGTGATGCAGTCGTGATATCCTGTGCCGATGTACGATCGAAATACCTGATTTTTGGCAGCAATTTCTTTCAATTCTGCCAAAGCAGCGTACTCGCTTTTGGCTGTGGGAAGTTGTAGGGCTCCAGAAATGCGAATCGCCGCTGGAACCGTTTTGTCAATCAAGTCATCGAGGCTGTCAATGCCCAAAACATCCAGCATTTGCTGGATTTCGCTGGGTGTCGGGCCAATATGCCGCGCTGCAAAACCATCGATGGGAACAAGGTTTTGCTGCTGGTTGGGTTCAAGTTGCGGGCTGTAGAGTACCAAGGCTGATTCTCCTGAATGGATTTCTTATTACTTTGTAACATTTAGTCACAAAAGAAGGAAGATTTTCTGCTTATATCAAAGTCCGACAGGGGTTGAAACCCCTGTCTCACAGCTAAAGTCGTCTGAAGACGACTGTAGATTAAGCCGCACTTATCGCAACTCCCCGCGCAACTGCTTAGTATTTCAGTCGTCTTTAGACGACTTGTGCTATTAGCCAGGGGTTTCAACCCCTGGCGGATTGTGGAGGAATCTACGAGCCCTAGCCCCAAATTCCCACTCAAAACCCAAAACTCATAACTACTCCCCTTCCACCATTTTGCGGTACTCTGCGACAGACAAAGCGTCACCGGTGTCGCTGAGATTATCAACGCGCACTTTCAGCAGCCACCCAGCGCCATAGGGGTCTTCCGCCAAGTTTTCGGGAGACTCTATAATGTCATCATTGCGTTCTACGACTGTACCCGTAACAGGCGCTTTCAAATCTTCAACTGCTTTCACTGACTCCACTGTACCGAAAGCTTCGCCCTTTTCCAGCCCTGCGCCGACTTCTGGCAAATCTAGAAACACGATATCTCCGAGTTGGTCAACTGCAAAAGCGCTAATCCCGATGGTGGCGATTTCCCCTTCTAGTCGGATGTATTCGTGAGTGTCTAGGTATTTCAAGTCATCGGGGTATGTTAGTGCCATGTCTTTTCTCGCAATCAAAAAGTATAAGTTAAATCTTATTAAATTATGGGCATTTAGTGATGGCAGACAGGAACATAAAAAATATTAAACGCTTGCTTTTTGGAGAATTTTCTTTGAAACGACTTATGCGATCTATAATTTTTATCTACGCTTTTCTGTGTTTTTACGCTGTCTTTTTTTCAGAACGAATGATTTTTCAACCTCCCGCTGCTAGCTACCAGGATACCAGCAAAATTATTAAACTTAGCTCAGCTAATGGCATGAAAATTTCTGCTGTTCATTTTCCGAACCCGCAAGCTCAATATACCATACTTTACAGTCACGGAAATGCTGAGGATTTGGGAAATATTTCGTCGGTGTTGCGACAGATTCGAGATAGCGGGTTTGCTGTATTTGCTTACGATTATCAGGGTTACGGTACAAGTCAGGGAACGGCTTCTGAGTATAATGCTTATCGTGATATTGAGGCGGCTTACAATTATTTAACCCAACAGTTGGGAGTACCTACAAAGCAAATTATTGTTTATGGGCGTTCTGTAGGCGGTGGGCCGACAATTGATTTGGCCTCGCGGCAAAAAGTCGGGGGTTTGGTGGTTGAAAGTTCCTTTGTTTCGGTTTTTCGGGTGTTGACGCGGATTCCGCTTTTGCCGTTTGATAAGTTTGTGAATATTGATAAGATTGGCAAAGTTCGATCGCCCGTTTTAGTCATTCACGGTAAGGCTGATGAGGTGGTGCCGTTTTGGCACGGAGAGCAGTTGTTTGCGGCCGCTAAGCAGCCTAAATTCAATTTTTGGGTCGATCGCGCCGGACACAATGATTTGATGGAGGTGGCGGGCGAGGGCTATGCTGAAACTTGGCGCGATTTTGCTAAAATGCTTTCGCAATAGCAACTCCTAGGGTGCGTCAGCCTGTGATTTTTTCGATTTGCAGCGAAGATAATTTTAGCTGACACACCCTAGATTTTACTGGGGAGTCAATCTCAAATCTCAAACCTCAAATCGACTGACACACCCTAAATCTAATTTAGCCGGTTTGGCGATCGATAAAATGGTTTTTTCACCACGGTAGCCGGATATTTTTTGCCACGAATTTCCACTTCTAATAACTGACCGATTTTAGCTAATTTTACCGGAAGCATCGCGAGGGCGACTGCCCGATTCAATGTAGGCGACAATGTACCGCTAGTAACTTCTCCTACTGTTTCGCTTTCAAATATTACCGGATAGCCGTGCCGCGCAATGTGCCGCCCTGCCATTTCTAACCCTACCAACCGCTTTGAAACTCCACTCACTTTTTGCTGTTCCAAAACCTCGCGTCCAATAAAATCGCCTTTGGTATCGAGGTGAACAACCCAACCTAATCCAGCTTCTAAAGGCGTAGTATTATAGTCAATATCTTGACCGTAAAGAGCCATTGCTGCTTCTAAACGCAAGGTGTCTCTTGCACCCAAACCGCAGGGAACAACCCCAGCATTTAGGAGTTTTTTCCACAATTCTTTTCCGACTTCGGCATCCATCATGATCTCAAATCCATCTTCGCCGGTGTAACCAGTCCTGGCGATAAAACTTGGTTGTCCCAACAGGTTTGTTTCTAAGTGGCCAAATGCCTTAATTGGTGATAGATTGTCTTCGACAAAAGGCTGGAGATAGTTGATGGCTTCCGGCCCTTGAATTGCGATCAGAACTTTTTCTGAGGAGATGTCGGTGAAACTAACTCCGCTTAACTCTAAGTGAGCTGCAATCCAAGCTTTATCTCTGATGCGAGTGGCGGCGTTGACAATGATTACTGCACGTTCTTCGCTAGTGGTAGCGTCTGGTTCTTGGCAGTAGAAAATAATGTCGTCTAAGATGCAGCCTTTGGCATTGAGCAAGACTGTATATTGAGCTTCACCCGGTTGCAAGCGGCTCAAGTCTGAGGGTACTAAGGGTTGAAATTTTGCGATTAGTTGTTTCCCTCTCAAACCAAATTTTCCCATGTGGGAAATGTCGAACATTCCTGCTTGCTGGCGTACTGCTTGGTGTTCGCTGCTGATGCCTGCGTACTGCACTGCCATCTCCCACCCGGAAAATGGCACCATTCGACCTTTGAGTTCTAATGATAGGTCGTACAGAGGCGATCGGGCAAGCTGGCTCGGCTTCTCTGGATTGCTCGGTTCAGTTGACTTTGCCACAGGTAGCCCCTTTTTTTGCAGATAAACTGTTTTGATTTTACGGGAAAATTGGTTTTCTTGATCCCAAATGCTCGATCGAACTTAAGGATATGGTAATGCCCAAAGAAGACCGGGCGGTTGAAACCGCGTCTATACAAACGAAACCCGCCTCCGCGGGTTGAAGAATGGGCGGTGAAAATTGCGTTATTCTCTTCAGTCCGCGGAGGCGGACTTGGTTTTTGTAGACGCGGTTTCAACCGCCGTCTGATTAAATCTTATCTATGGAGAATAGCGGGCTCGAACCGCTGACCCCTACAATGCCATTGTAGTGCTCTACCAACTGAGCTAATTCCCCTTTCTTTTCGCGCTCTCAATCATGCCTTAACATACCAATATTTGTCAAGCATTTTTGGGAAATTAGTTTTGAGCCTTGGATTGGCAAGGCTTTTGGCTTTTCTCAAAAAACTTCTCCTCACTTAAAAGCAATTGTTAATTCCTGCCCGATTGTTGGTACAGATGTTGGGATATTTCGGTTAAATGGCTTAAACAAGACCCCATGAGGAAGTAGACGACTACCAGGGCCGCGGCTGAGGCCGCAACTAGAGTGCCGGCTAGCATTAGTGAAAATTCCCGTTGCTCGATCGCCTCCTGCATTAGGTGCAAAGACCAGGCAACGAGGGCAACGTCAATTATTAAAATAGAAACCAGCATAAGTTACGATTTGTAACAGCGTACCCATTGTAACAAAACTTTTGGTTAAGTGCCGATCGGCTTATGCCTATTTAAGTATTGCTGTAAAACCCGCAGGGAGCAGCGGAAAGCTACTGAAAAAAAATGATAGCTTTTCTTAATAATTACGATATGCAAAGTAAATGAGAGCTAACTCTGCTTTTTGGGGGCAATTAAGGAGGGGGATAGCTGCGCCGCGCGTACTTTTTTGATGGAGTAGGTGCGATCGACCGTTTTGAGTAAGCTGTCGCGCATTTAAATTGTATATTCAGGGTGGGCTCTCCCACCCACTCATTGTTTAATTTTTGTTTAACATACAATTTAAGCTTACTAACAAATTTGAGGCGATGTAGTTGCATACTGCAAATATGTCCCCATCAAAACTCCGCTGATACTAATGCCAAAAACTCAGGTTTCGATCGCATCTTTTGGAGATAAGCTATCGCGCATTTAAATTGTATATTTAGAGCGGGCGGGACACCCCACAAGAGTTTGATTGTTTTTCAACATCCAATTTAAGTGCTGAACAGCTTATAGCCTTTCTCACATTCGTGAGATACGAATTTTGACATGAAAAGCTTGCTAGTGTAAGGGTTGTAGCATAACTCAGCATACCTCATCTTTCTG
>JAJAYT010000362.1 GCA_026786085.1 Microcoleus sp. CAN_BIN18
AAGAAATCGATACCAAAGTTAAGCCGCGAGGGTTAAGACAATTTCTCGGAAAAATCTTGCAAGCTGGGGATTCAGTGCAAGCAAGTCGGGATACAATTTTATTGTCAATAGCAGACAGTTTCGCCCATGACTAACGAAAATTGGCTGATTTACCCTACCGTCGATTTGTTTGTCTACGATTTAGCCGACGGTATCGGACAAAGTGAAGACAAAATCAGCCAAAATCGCCAGCAGTTTTGGCAAAAAATCTATGGCGACAAACTCTCCCAGCCCCAGCAAGCACAAATCGAACAAGCTGAAACCGAAATCGGTGATTACATCGATTTACTCGGCAACAAAAAAGTAGCAGCATTTGAATCTCCCCTTGATGGCTATGCTTATCCTGTCAAATTCGGCGATACTTATGCGGTGCAGTTTGACTTATCCGGCAAAATAGAACCCGACAGCGATAAGAAATTTGAACCCAAAGAAATCGATTGTTTAGAATGGCTGAAATCAACAATCATCTCGCGCTTCAATCAACCTGCTACTATCGGTCAAAGTTGGCTAGTTTGGGGTGAATTGACTGCTGGCGACCAAGATGTTTTAAAAACAGCAAAAAATTGCTACGATAAACTTAATTTAGTCCCGAATGCTAAATGGGATCGGGATTTAAAAGCCAAGGGGAAATTTTTAGGAGCAAATCTTTATGAATTGTGGCTACCTCCGGGAGATAGAGGCAATATCAGCCAAAATTATCATGTGTTAATTTGCTTGTTTCCTAACAGCGGCGAGCTATCAATTCCCACTACTCGCCAAACAATGACTAAACTTTATCCGCTGTTTCTCCGATTATTTGGATACCGCAATAAAGTGATTTGGGCTTATCAACAAAGCCGCCAACTTAAGTCTGACCTCAAGGATGCTTCGCGGAAGATTCAAGAGATTGTCAGCCAACTGCCAGAACAAGTCAATGCTGCTAAGGTTGACATGAAACAATTGCAGCAAAATTTGGTTAATTGCTTGACAATTTTCTCAATTTATGCTAATTATATTAGTCGATTAGAAGAGCAAGAAAATACGATCGAAACTAATCTCAAAAACTACGATAAACGGCTAAAAACAATAGCCAAGACAATGGGAAATCAAGAAAATGAGTTAGATTTTATGACGGATTTCAGCAAGTTTGCTGCGGACAAGTATATCACGCAAGTTAAAGCGGATAATAGAAGTTTGAGTGCGGGATTGCGGTTGTTGGAAAATGCGATAGAAACGGTAGAGGGGATTATCGAGATTGAGAGGGCTAAGGCCGATCGCACTTTAAACTTTACCATTGGTACAGTGGGCGTGGGAATTGGCACCAGCGGAGTCGCCGCCAGCATCTACGCCAGCCAAATCAACAGCCCCGCTAGCCCGGAAAATCCCATGTCGGCGCATCAAGTTCTTGGATTGAGTCTGATTCTGGGAATTTTAGGAGGTTTAGTCAGTGCGGGTTTATTAAAATTGCTTGACAGAAGGCGGGGAGGGAAATGAACAATTCTGAGGATTTCTGTTAGTTAGCAGCCTTGACATCTTCCCACCAAACCTGGACGTAAGGCCAGAATGTTTTATCATCATCTAGCTTGACTGTCACTTCATAGCGATCGATCTGCGTGAGTTCCCCAGTTTTACCATTCAACTGCAATTGTTTCGGATCGTCGGTACGAATTTCTACCCTTTGATTCAACAGCGGCTGCATCTGCTTTGAAGAACCCTGAAACGGATTTTTGCCTCTGAGCACATAGCCGCCAATCAAAGATAAGTACATTAAAATTAGGAAAAATACTGTACACAAACTCACAATTAACAGTGTTTTTTGTTGCGAAAAATTTGTATAAACGCTCGCAATTCCTACTACCATAGTTCCGAAAAATAACAGACTCGGCAGCATCAGCCCATCTCCCAGAAACTCGCTACCAAAAACCATGAGGGCTATCTGAAAACCAAATAATGCAGCTACCCAACTCCACCCAGCTAGCAAGGATGAAGACAGCAGCCAATTTATTGCTACCGTAAGGGCGATCGCAATTCCTATGGCCCAAACTGATATCCCAGAATCGTAATATCTGACGGGAAGAACTACATAAAAGAATGTAGCATAAGCAAAACCCGCAAAAGCTAAGGCCAATCCACTAATTATTTCATTCCCGTTCATCATTGCTAAAAGAGTTGCATAGTCGATCATTTAGGATCGATCGACTTAACAAAGTCTCGCACTGGCTGCGGTATAGCAGGGACAAAAGTCTTTCTAAAACCCTTAACATCGAACACTCGCCACAAAATACCTATCGCTACCGTCAAGAAAAATATCGCTCCCACAAAATTGAACACAGCGGCCACAACACCGCCATCATTTTTTTTCGGAGCAGTAATGTGTTTGACGCGATATATCGCCGAAGGCGGGACTTCTGACGGTTTTTCCCGACTGCGCGGCGGTGTTTTGGGACGCGAACTCACAGTACGATTCGCTGGAACATCAGCTTTATTAGTTTGAGTAAAACTGCTGGGAGACTTAAACTCAGAAGTACCCCGCGTCCCCGTTAACCTGCTAGCAGAAGTCCCGGTTTTAGCAGCATCCTGAATTCTGCTGTTACCGCGCTGAGTCGATTTGCGTTCCGCGAGGATGCGCATCAAACTTTGCAATTGCTGAGTCGCCGCCGGCGGACGTTCCCCTTTCCTCGCCCAATTTAACAGCATCGCCCCGGTAATCCCGCAGAGATTCGGAGCCGCCACAGAAGCCAGCCGCTTGAGCAGAGGCTGGCTGTTGGACACAAAAATCACCAATGCCTCTGGATGTTCTTGAGCCAAACCGTAAACGCACTGAGCCGTCGCTACCACGAGCATTGCTTGCTTGCTTTGATTTTTGATCGAAGGTTCGAGAGCGCGGTGCGTCTCTTGATCGTCAGTTGCAATCCAGCCGCTGTCGGCAAAAAATCGCATAAACTCTCTAGCGACTTGCTCGATCGCTGGTTCCACCGCTCTGCCGGTCAGATGATCTATTTCGTCGTACACTACTTCGGGGATATAGCAAGTTCCCACCTTGGCATATTCTTGCCATACCTGAGTTCTGCCAGCCATCAAAACGTCTGCATCAAAAGTTACCAATACAGGAGGAAGTTGATTAGCCATGACTTTACCCTAAGTGCTCAGATAAGTGATTTTTGGTTGATAAATTAAGTTTAAACAAGTTGCGAGATTTTCCATTCAGTCGATCGATCGAAATAGAGAGTGCGCTTGGGCGTACCGGGCGTTACAACGCCCGGTGCGATCAGTTTCCAATGCCTAAACGCCCGGCCAAAACCGGAGTCAACGGCAAAAGTGCCATAATCATCAAAAACAAAGCTAGCAAAGCTAAACCTGCGCGAGTGTCATCAGGCTCAGTCAGCTCGTTGAGGCTCGGCCGTTCCAGGTTTCGCTGTAAGATCAGAATCACGATCGCCCAATACAGAGCCAAAGGATTGACTAAAGAAGCGATCGCCAGCACCACAAACGTCGCCAAAGTAGCGCGACTTGCAATTTTTCGGCCGTAGATTGCTTGCACAATTCTACCCCCATCCAACTGTCCCGCCGGCATCAAATTAATCGCCGTGATTACCAAGCCCAACCAACCGATAACTACCAGCGGGTGAACGTCAACAATTTGCTGCTGCAAAGCCGATCCCAAAACCAGTTTTGCCAAAATTCCCACCAAAACCGAACCCGTAAAAAATTCTGCGGGAATTTGAAACAAACTGCCTGGGCTCGATAGCAGCAAACCCGTTACCAGCATTGTCAGAGCAACTATTCCCCCAGCCGCAGGTCTAGCAAAAGCGAGGTCAAACAAAACTTTACGGTTGGGCAGCAGCGACTCAAAACGGTCGATCGCCCCAAAAGAACCTATCTGCCAAGTTGGTATAAAAAATGGCCAACTCAAGGGAACATCGTACCGATTTGCTACCACTCGGCGAGCACTTTCGCCCGCACCTAAAACCGCCCAAATTCCAGCCGCAATTGGCAGAACTTCTAGATATCTACTCGGCGAGTTAAAAAAATCAAAACCCAGTAGCAAACCACCTGTTTCCAAGGTAGTAGCAATCGTTGCCAGCAGCAGTACGACTGCTAGGATTTTTTGGGATACAGTAGTTGGCTGCGGGTCATTTGTGCTGGGCAAGACAATAACTACTGGTTTGTCATCCTGATTTTCTACTAAAAATAAGCGGTAGCGATCGTTTAATCTTTCTTGCAAACTTGCCGTCAAACGTGAGTGTACTTGTTCTGGATCTCCCCGGAGATTGCCTTTCAAGATCACCCCATCTTGATAGGGAATTGTTTCTGTCGCAAAGTAAGTATCGATACCAAAGATGCCTTTAATTGCTTTGAGGTCTTCAACTGGAACAGGAATTATTTCTAATTCATTAGTTACAGATGGCGATGTGACGATCTTAATCACTTCTTTAGCTGGTGTCGGCTGGGAGTCGGCTGAAGAGTTTTCATCGCTTCGGGACTTTAACTCACCAGGATCGCGCGATATTTGCACTGCATCGGAGGCACTCGATCGCAATTGGCGGCCCAGATAAATGTACAATCCCGTGGATGCCACGAACAGCAACAATACCGCAACTAGATTCAGATAAATCCCGGCGGCGAACAAACCAAAGAACAGCAGCCAGGGACTCATCAGCGCCACTGACTGCAACCAAGCCAAAATTCCCAGTTTGCCGAACTCTCTAGCGCGATAAAATCCCCAACCCAGAATTCCCACAGCAACCAATAGGAGTGCAATTGTCGCCGTATTTTCCGATGCAACGATCGGCATTCCGGTTGCTTGCGCGAATATCGGCTTGAATTGGTCGATCGCGCCACCGTCGAGTAATAGCATTAAATTTTGGGGAATATGAAATAGAGTTGGTGGGAACATATCCAAACCTGTCGGAAACTAGCCTGACTACTAAGGATAACCCCTGAAGGCTACTCGGCCCACAATTGGCTGCGGCTGCTGTTTGAAGATCGCAGCGGATTATCTATTGACACAACCGACTTTTTATGATAAGACATCGGCTGTGACCAAGATATACTTACAAAAGTGGCAGTGTCGATCGAGAAGTAGGAAAATTTCCCCAGTTTAGCTTGGGGGCTTTTGCATAGATTTGACGTTAACAGTTGACAGTTGACAGTTGACAGATGACAGCGAAGTTTTTAGCCAGGGGATTTAAGCCCCAGCCTAAAAACAATCCACCTAAAGGTGGGGGCTTAAATCCCCTGTGCTTTGGTGATTTCCGTTTCTCTTGTCAAAGGATCGACACCCCGGAGTCAAAACGATCGTCGTCAAATCACAGT
This sequence comes from Microcoleus sp. CAN_BIN18, assembly GCA_026786085.1. GTDB lineage: Bacteria > Cyanobacteriota > Cyanobacteriia > Cyanobacteriales > Microcoleaceae > Microcoleus. Next base: position 5,335 of record JAJAYT010000362.1, read on the forward strand.
CAAGAACATCACAAATCTGCACCAGCTACCAGAGCGATAGACTGAAACCTTTACTGTGTAAAGTGTTGGTGTAATGGGTACGGCAGGACTTGAACCTGCGGCTCGCTGCTTAGAAGGCAGCTACTCTATCCAACTGAGTTACGCACCCAACTTAAAAATCGTCAACAACATTACAATTGTATAGGTGCAGTGTACGATCGAGCAAATAAATATTTGATGACTTACCCATAAACCGATTTGATGTACGAAAATACGTCTTGAGCGGGATGGCTCCGGGTTGAAAAAACCAGGTGATAGGGTGTCTGCGCCTTCAAGGGTGGCTAGCACCTTCTTTACCGCTAAAACCCTTGCGAAGCAAAGACGAATCTAAATTTTACAGTCAAGGCACGATCGAATTATGGTGGGTTGGGATCTTACAGCCCGCCCTAAAAATACGACGCCAGATGTACGAAATTTAATTATTGCTTCTTCCTTGTTTTGACTTCCATCGGACTTGTGCCATAAGCTGGCGTGCATCTAATTTTTATTGAAAGTTTTGTGGGTGGGCGGGAGAGCCCGCCCTAAAAATCTCATGTAGATGCGCGACAGTCGATCGCGATTGCCAACATTCGATCGTGACAAAGCCTAAAATATTGATCGGGCGATCGAAAAACTTTTCGCTTGTCCCTTGATTTTTAGGCATGAGCCCAGCCACAGTGAGTAACTTCCCGATCTATTCCTGATGTTTGCTCATATTCTGCTGGATTTGATCTTTGAGAAAAATGTGGTAGAACTAGGATTGTAAAGACTCAGGTGAAAGTCCTTGATGGTACGGAGCATACATCAGCTTCCTCTACGGCATCAATGCAAAATAGTCAATCTCCCGATCGGCATAAGAAAAGAAAATCAAGCGTTGCCAGTAAAGCGGTCGTAAGTTGTGCGCGGGGATTCTCCTTCGTGCATTAGTTTATCTGCAGAAGTGTTGAGAAACAATCTCAGCTTAGATATTTGTTAGCATTTGTTAACAAAAAAAAGTATCAGAACGCTTGAGGTATAGAATTATGTTTCGGCGATCGGGAGCAATTCCAGTAATTTAAGTAGATTTGTTCAATCAAGAATCCCCTTGCCTTTAGCCATCGTTAGCGTTAACTAACAGCGGGAAAGTCCAAGAAGTATATTTAGAGGGGAATGGTCGGAGGCACTTGCGCTCCTCGTACCCCGAATAAATCACCGCTCAAAGGTGAAAGGGGCAGCGACGCGAGATACAGAACCCGCCAACTGTACTTTGGGAGCATCCTAATTTTGAATGTACTTTCTAAAGATTAAAACAGTTATGTAATTATAACAATATGACAATATATAGTATACTTGGATAAACGAAAATTCAGCCAACATAATCAAAAAAATTGGCTTGAATTACGAAAGTGGCGGTGGTTCTACGTCACTCAAAAAAGCCCTTGCAAAAAGGGAAAAAGAAGCTTGCGGTATAACGGTACTCCGTTGACTGTCAGGCTTGTTCCCAAGCACAGCACCTCGGCCATGACAGGAGTCAAATCGCAGTGTCATGTTTATTCTGAAACGGCAGGATGTTGAAATAACCAATTATCAACACCCAAAACGGGATCAACAAATTCCCATTCTCAATTATCAGGGGCAGACTTTTCGCCTGATCAGCGCCTTCAACGGCAAGCAAGCAGAAGACGCCAGAGCCCTTTGGCGGGACTTAACCGACAACCGGGGCAAAGCCTGTGTTCTGCTAGAAGAGCCCGAGCGATATAGTGTCTGGGGAAAAGTCCGTTTAGATCAGCTAGCTGGTGAAGAACCGGCAGCAGGCACAGAATCCGCAAAATCACCGCTGTTCGCACAGGGTTGTTTGCTGCTCCTCCAAGCTGTTTATTTCGATGTAGAAGACCTCTTAGGCGCAAGGCAAGCCGCATCGTTTCAGAAAGATATCGCCAAGGTATTTCAGCAGGGAAACTTCCCCCAGGCAGACTCCCCTGATGCGATCAAAAGTTGGCTAACCATTAGTCCTTTGCAAAATCACAAGGTGCCGCCTTGGCAAGAGCAGCATCTCAAGACCTTATTGCAAGAACTTTACCGTTTGGGTAAATCATATTTTGGCGATACGGGCTTCGCTGAGGGAGTTAGCGATGTTCTGCAAGATATGCCAGCACCAGATCGCACTCAGTTTCTAGATTGGCTGAAACAATCAGCCCTCAATAAGTTGTGGATCGCAGCCTAAAAAATCTTTGACAATTGCTTAGACAATTTGACCCAGATAATTAAGCTGAGATAATTGCACTGTAGGGAGTACGAGATATATAGGTTGGATTGTCAACTTATATTGACCAACCAAATTGTTGAATCGGTTTGGAAACGACCTACAGTCTGGCAATTTAACTGAAGTTTGATCGCAGTCTCCACCCAAAATCATTGATATGAGTGGGGAAGTGCGAAAGCCAAAAAACAGATACAGCAACCTTTGAGGGTATAATTTCAGAGATAGATTTGGCAATGTAAAAGCCTTAAGGGTGAAGACATAGACCGTATTTCTATCTTTTATTTTCGGGAAAAAGATAGACTAACGACTAATTCCTTGAATTAGTCAATAGATATTATTCTTGCTTAGTCTTTCTCTTAGTGTACGAGGGCAAAAGTCCCGACAACACGCTGAGGACGCCAGTTTTTCCGGGAGCGTCAGATCACAAAGTTTTTTGGCGAAAGAATCCTCATCTACAATCAAAAATTGAGATGGGGTGCGTTCAACCGCTAGTTAGGTCTCGTGAAATCCCTATGAGTAGCACTTCAGAAAAGTCATCTACATCTTCATCTTTACTGTCAGCTCAGACCCTAGTGATTGCGGGTATTGTCTGGGCTGTAATGGCGCTGCTGTTTTTTTTACTGTTCAGTGTGCCGCTTTCACAACAAGATGGTCTACCGCTTTGGTACTCGATCGGCACTTATGTGTTTGAATGCGGAGCATACCTCGGAGCTGCTTTAGTTTGTTTGAGAAACTGGAGGAGCCCACACATGGCCAGCGGGCGCAACGTCTGGCTGGGCATCGGCCTGGGGATGCTCTTCTATTTTATCGCCGGCGTGCTATTTGGCATTTGGGAACTGTATTTCGAGGTCAGCCCAGATGTGTCTCCAGCAGATGCCTTTTATTTGGGCAGCTATGTGGTACTGATTGGGGGCATGGTGACTGCTGTGACTTCCAAGCGGCTGAATCTAGAAATTTGGCAGTGGGGTTTGTTAGCGGGAATTGCAGCCTTGGGGATTGCTATAGCTATCTGGGTTGCTGCACCTGATTCCTGGAGGACACAGCTAGGGTTAACTCCAGCAGCCCCCCAGGAAGTAGTAACAGGCTCTGCACCACCAACGGCGGCCGCCGGAAAAGCGCCTACTTTGGACAATTCGTCCAACTCAAAGGCAAAAGGAGCGGCGGCGATTGATGCTAAATCCGCACCCGAAGAAGAAGAAGCAGAAACAACCAAAGCTCCCGCATGGGTGATGGAACTTGACAAGCAACTGTCGCCTTACGCCTATGCAATCAATTTGTTTTACATCGTGGGTGACGTTTTTCTGCTGATTATTGCTACTGCATTGCTATTGGCGTTTTGGGGTGGACGTTTTTCCCAATCTTGGAGAATGATTGCGGCTGCAACTTTTTCGCTTTATATCGCAGATATGTACTTTAAATGGCGCGATACTCAAGCTGAGGGTACTTATCAGAGTGGCAGTTTGCTGGAAGTCTTTTTTGTTTTCAGCGCCATCTTGTTCGGAATTGGAGCTGTCTTGGAACATGACATCTCAACTCGTTCTCGCCAGAGCAGGCGGAGTCGTCGCTCCGCATAGCGATTTGAGATTGGGGTTGGCTTCGGCAAGCGATTGGGATGCGAAAGCTTTCTTGCCCTTGCCGGCATCTCTCAAGTTGAAATCTAAAATAATAAAAGATCGCAGTTCGCCGATCGAACTTCCTACCAAAAATTTGGGGTTAGAGCCTCCCCCTTCTAGGGGGACTTTCTCCAAATTCTGACAGAGCGTTGAGTATTCCTATGACGAGTGTGCTATAGTAGGAACAGGAGGAATAGAAAAATGCTTGTTCTCGAATTCAAGGCTTACGCAAAACCAAATCAGTTTCAGTCGATCGATGAAGCGATTAGAATTTGTCAATTCATTCGCAATAAATCAATCCGGCTGTGGATGGATGGTGGTGCAAAATCTTAGTTCGATCTTTCTAAGTATTGTGCGATTTGGGCCAAAGAATTTGACTTTGCAAACAAGCTAGGCGCAATGGCTCGACAGGCAAGTGCGGAGAGAGCATGGGCTAGCATTTCCCGATTTTACGAAAATATCAAAAAGGGTATCAAAGGAAAGAAAGTTGGCTTCCCTAAATTTCAAAAAGACTGTCGATCCGTTGAATACAAAACTAATTCTTGGAAGCTGGCAGAAGATAGGAAATCAATTACATTTACGGATAAGTGCTCCATTGGCAAGCTGAAGCTAAAAGGGACTCGCGATCTCAATTTCTACCAGCCAGACCAAATCAAACGAATTCGACTAATTAAACGAGCAGATGGATATTACGTCCAGTTTTGTATCCAAGTAGACCGAGTAGAACTCGTTCCAATGACAGGCAAAACGATTGGATTAGATGTGGGACTTAAAGAGTTTTACACTGATTCAAATGGCGAAATGGTTCCCAACCCTAGATTTATGCGTAGAGGTGAAGCACGGTTAAAACGCGCTCAACGTCTTGTAAGCCGGAGAGTAAAAGGTGGTTTAAATCGCCGTAAAGCTAGAGTGATTTTAGGTAAGCGACACCTCAAAATAAGTAGACAACGTAAAGACCATGCTTTTAAGTTAGCAAGGTGCGTAATCACATCAAACGATGTAGTAGTTTATGAAGATTTGAGAGTGTCTAACATGGTCAAAAATCATTGCGAGAGCAAAATCGATTAGCGATGCTTCTTGGTATCAGTTCAGAATGTTCTTAGAATATTTCGGAAAAGTGTTCGGTCGGATTACCATTGCGGTAAATCCAGCTTACACAAGCCAAGAATGCAGCAGTTGTGGTGCTGTGGTTAAGAAGTCTTTATCCACTCGAACTCATACCTGTCAATGTGGGTGTGAGATGGACAGAGATCATAACGCCGCAATTAATATCCTCAATCGCGGGATAAGTACCGTAGGGCATACGGGAACTTCGATCTTTGAGATCGTAAACGCTTAGGGAGACTGGATCTCTGGGTTAGGTGCAGCAATGTTCTTGATTTAAGTCCGGTCTAAGAACTAAGAATCCTTGTGCGTTCACGCCAAGGAGTGTCAAATCTTTTCACGTCTTTTTGCTGGAAACTTGGCATGACGCCTACAAAATTCTCCGATTCAGACAAACGGGAAATCGTCAGACTTTACCAACAGTCGGACGAGAATACGATCGCCCTGGCCAAGCGCTACGGAGTGAGTAGTTCGACGATCAGGCGTATCCTTCAGGGCGCTTTGTCAGAGTCGGAATACGAATTTCTAGTCCAGCAAAAACAGAAGCGTTTGTCCGATCGTCGCAGCAGTGTTTCTGAACCGACAGAGGCGACTGCTGATGCGTCGGGGGCAAGAAGTGAAACATCTGCTGTAGATTCCCCCTTGTCTGAGTCTGTCCCAAAGTTGAGACAGACGATCCAAAACCGTTATCGAACGGCGGCCCCAGCAGTTACAGAACTCGAAATTCCAGGAAGTTTACAGCCTGATTTGGATGTTTCTGAGTTTGCAGATGCCGAAGATTTTAATCTTGCCAGAAGCAGCAACAGCGGTGCTGTGAGCGGGGAACTACGGGTAATGCTACCAGAAGCAGAATTGCTCGCAGGTGAAGATTTTAGCGATTTCGACGAGGATGAGGATGAGGATGAGGATGAGGATGAGGATGAGGATGAGGACTTTGACGAAGATTTAGAGGATGAAGACTCTTTGTTTGAGGGGAGTCTGCTAGGTTCGATATCTTCGGGCGAGTCGATCCTCTTGGAGGGCTTCGCGGGCGAGCTTCGGGCGACAGGATTGATTCAAGTTTCGCCTTTAAGCGAAGCGTCTATGCCCAAAATTTGTTATGTGGTAGTCGATCGGGCGGCGGAGTTAATTACTAGACCTTTGAAAGCATTTGGCGAACTCGGTCAAATTCCGGCAGCAGAAATTCGCGAGAAAACTCTGCCAGTGTTTGACAATCACCGAGTGGCGCGCCGATTTGCGACTCGCAATCAAAGGGTTTTCAAGATTCCTGACGGCAATATGTTGAAAAAAGTCGCCCCTCACTTGCTAGCTAAGGGAATTACTAGACTGCTGATTGACGGTCAAGTGTACTCCGTCGAATAATTGAAATCAACTTAATATTGTACAGTGTCCGATTCTTCTGGATTTGCCGGAAATTTAGCTCGCGAACCTTGGGAATCTGACATGTTCCACAGCGGTTGCAGCAGCGCACCTCCGATCAGTCCTGCACTAATGCTCATTGCCAATACTAATCCTACCGGCACTTGTATCGATTTAAAAAAAATAAAGTTTAAGGATACTGGGGCGGCATTTTGTACTGAGATAATGCCGATCGCGCTTGCTAAAACTGCCACTAAAAAACTAATGGCGAGCAAAGGAATGGTTTTCATAAAAGGCTTGACAAGCTAATAGTTTAACTGATATACTTGCTTCATAATCGGAATCTGTGTCAAAATAATATTTTGGCAACCATCCCATTATTAAATAATATACAACAAAATGCCACAAAAAGTCAAGTAGATACGGAAAAAAAAATTCGGATTTTTTTTAATTTTTCAACATTTGAAAAAGCAATAATTACCAGGCTCAAACTTTAACAAATGCAGCTTGATTAGACAAGACCGCATAAATCTTTGATGGATAAATAAACCGCGGATTTAAGGCAGATGTACGCAAATAAACGCAGATATTTTTAAGATAGTTTCTGAATAAATGCAATTCAAGTCTATTGCAAATATATCATTGGTAGACCATTATCGATGATTCATGTTCAGAGGATCTGCAATACTAACAATACGTAAGGTGCGCAGTGCGCACCCTACAATCTCAATCCGTAGGGAAAAACCCCTGCATTGGGATAGTTTGAAATTTAAGCAGGTTCTAACTGAGCAATTACCTTTTCCATGTACTCGGCAACTTTGGTTTCTTTTTCCAAAGAGTTGGTTTCCATGTAAACGCGCATCAAAGGTTCAGTTCCCGAAGGCCGCAGCAGTACCCAGCCGCCGTCTTCAAGATAAAGTTTAATCCCGTCTTTGCGGCCGATTTCCTTAACGCCAATACCCGCTATTTCTGTGGGGGGATTCTTGGTAAATGATGCTAAAACTGCTGCTTTGTGGGCTTCTTCTAGGTGCAAGTCCAAGCGTTTGTTGTACAGGGGGCCGTCGGCTTCTTTGATGGCTTCTTCTACTAGCTGAGAAAGCGGTTTGCCTTCGTAGGCGATCGCCTCAGCAACTAGCATATCAGCCAAAATCCCGTCTTTTTCGGGGATGTGACCCAAAATGCTCAAACCGCCAGACTCTTCGCCACCGATGAGCACCGCTGTTTCCCGCATTTTTTCGCCGATGTATTTAAAGCCGACTGCGGTTTCGTAGATGGTTAAACCGTATTTGGCGGCCATATTGTCGAGCAAGTGGGTAGTTGCGACGGTACGGACGATCGCCCCAGTCAAGCCTTTATTTTTCACCAAGTGACGCGCCAGCAGCAATAGCACAGTATTCGGAGTCAAGACATTTCCCAACTCGTCAACAATCCCAAAGCGATCGGCGTCGCCATCGGTAGCCAAACCCAAATCTGCCGAATCTTTCTTAACAGCTTCAACTAACTCAACCAACTGTTCGCCTTTGGGTTCCGGCATTCCGCCACCAAACAGCACGTCGCGGTAAGTGTGAAAACTTTCCAAATCGCAGCCGCAGTGTACCAAAACTTCGTCTAGATAGCCGCGAGAAGTCGAATATAGGGCGTCGTACTTGACCTTTAATTTAGCCGATCGAATCCGCTCGACATCGATCAAAGTATAAAGAAACTTGAGATATTCGGGTTTCGGGTCAAAAGTAGAAATTTTATCGTTGTGGTTGCCTTTGGCTGGCGCATCAGAAGCGCCAGAAATGTTGGCCACGATTGTATCGGTAATTTCTGGGTGGCTGGGCCCGCATAGTCGGGGATGTATTTGATGCCGCAGTAAGGTGCGGGATTGTGCGAAGCCGTGAACATTAGGGCTCCGGCGGAGTTTAGATGTTTGGCGCTGTAGGCGATGACTGGTGTTGGGCAATCTCGATCGACCACTTTCACCGTCCATCCCAAATCTGCCAATACTTCTGCCGCCGTGCGGGCAAACTCGTCTGCCAGAAACCGGGTATCGTAGGAGACTAGAACTGGGCGGTCTTTGGTGTACGCGGTTTCGAGGTAACTGGCGATCGCCCGGGTGACTTTTCGCACGTTGGCAAAAGTAAAGTCATGGGCAATCAGTCCTCGCCACCCATCGGTTCCGAACTTGATTTCTGTTGAATTACTGGCGCTCATTTTTTCCACTTGCTCTCGTCCTACTAATCGTACCCGAAGCCATAGCCTTAAAGACCTACTGACCGTGCTGCTTGTCAGGATATCGTTCCCCCGCAGGGGTTCCCGTAGGGTAGGGTAGGGTAGCTATCCCAAGCAGGAATCGCCCGTGGGGCATTGAAACCGACTACTATCCTTGTAGGGGCATATCCCTCCTCCGGCAGACGAGTCGAAGCAGCCATAGTTGGTACGATTTAGGACGGATCGGACGAGTCGCTGGCTAATTCCGGTTTTGAAGGGTGGTTGGGCGATCGAATTGACGTTCGATCAATTGCGGGCGATTTCCTACGGGATAGCTTCACTTCACGGGGAAGTTCATTCAGTTGACAGTTGACAGTTGACTGCTTGAGGGCGACCTCTACCTAGAAGGAAGAGGATTGGAGTAATGAATAGTCTGATTTTAATTTCTCGCCTTTAGGGGTTCCGGCTTTAAACCAATTCTTTCTGGTAAAAAACCGATCGCCAAAAAACCTCGCTGGCAATGGCATTAACGAAGTGCACATAAATCTTATTCTCATCTCAAATTTAATTATTTATAAAGCTGCTCGTTGAATGTATTACGGTTTTCTAACAACCGCAAGGGTCAGTCGATTTTAGATTTTAGATTTTAGATTTTAGATTTTAGAATTGACTCCACAGATGAATCTGGGAGCTTGAACTTTGGTCTAAAATTCTGGGTTCTCCACTTCTGGCGTCGGGGGCTTGTACCTGTTTTTGGGCTGGTCAAAATAAACTTCCAATTCATCTAGGAACATAAATCAATCAAAGTCATGGGTCGAGCGTGATGTAGCCTAGATTCTTTGAGAACGTAGGGCGATCCTCTTCGTTGATGAGCCTCCCGTAGGGGCGGGCTTCGCTAACGACAAAAGCGCTCTCAAACAAAAATAAAATATTTCAAGGAGCAGTTTTTTTGAGACAGACTTGACTTGAATTCTCAGCTTTTAAGACAAATTAAATTTATTTTGAGCCATCTTTACAGGTCAAGAAAAAAAAGGGTGGCGATCACATGGTGCTTGTGATCGAGCGCACAATAAATAGCGTTATTAACGTGCAATTTATATAAAATGCAGGCATTGCAGCCAAATGGCTGATAGTTTTAAGCACAATGGCGGATGACTGTCAGCGTAGAAATCCAGAAGATTGTAGTTAACAACGTTAAAAATTAGGGGAATCGATAGAGTGCGACTTCAAAAAAAAACGAGGTTTCTCATGACAGGTATTTCACAAGTAACTTCAAAGTCTTTACCAGCAGCAGACGAAAGTCAACAGGGCGACAGTCTTGCGTCAGAGGGTATTACCGGATCGGACACTCACAAACTCCCAGAGGCTAAAGGCGTCAGCGTTTCTTCCTTAGCAGTTAGCTGGGCAAAAAAATATTACAGTACAGTGGCGGCACGAGAAAACCAAGCGCCGCGGCAAATTCCCCAAAGCCCAGAGTTCACTAATTTTGAGGGAAATCGAGCCAAAATAGTTGACAAATTGACAGATACCCTAAAATTAGCCAGCGAGATAGCTTGGAGTAGAGTAGAAGCTGTTTTAGGGGAACAAATAGAGCGGCACGCGATCGATCCGAGCTTAATTAATCATGAAGAAATTGCCGCCGACACTCGCACCTTATATCGGAAAGCAATAGACGCTTACGGCGATAGAGAACCTGTTTTCCGCTTGTCAGTGCTGGTGGGAAAAGATCTTGTCCAAGTGAGGCGGAAATACTCAGAGACAGATCCGTTAGTGCTGGGATTTGTAACGTTGGAGTTTCAATATACTAGCAAAATCTTGTTAGGATGTCTTTCGGAGTCAGAGCGATCGGAATTTTGGCCCTACTTAAAAGTTGTAGACGACTACCTGCACATTCCCTACGGAGAGATTAACGAGGCTGCGGCGAATCAGCCCCCGAATTCAAGAGCTCTATTAGCCGTTCAGCATTTGTTGCAGCAGACGACTCAGATTGCTAGTGCAGTGTACGATCGGGCTAGTTCCCAGCATCAAGGATACCGCAGCAGCAGTGGTTATTTGAGCGATCCGCAGGGAAAAATTTCTGGTATCCGGGATGTCGAGATTTTTCAAAGC
>JAJAYT010000363.1 GCA_026786085.1 Microcoleus sp. CAN_BIN18
GCTGTTTGCAGATGTCGCAATCCTTGCTGCACTGGTACACAGCTAACCTCATTGAGAAATTGCAAGTCTTCTTGCTTTTTCCACTGAGTCAACATCGCAGAAGTTTCAGTGTATCCGACTCGCTCTTGCCGTTCATACCAAGCATCTGTCCTTGCGGCGAGTGCTTTGTTATAAACCAAACGAGCGCAACCCATCGTTCTTCTAAGCAAGGTTTCTTGCTCAGAAGTTGGATAGAATCGGTGCTTGAATGCTTTCTGTGTCATATCTCACATTATAACATTTATTCCGTGAAAATGGTACGGTTAGAAAGATTAAAGGGAATAAATTCCCTCGTTCGCTTACCTCTCAGGGCTGAAGCGCCTGAGTTTCCCGCGTATCGTGTGATTCTATGATAGCATCTCCATAATTCTACTGATGCAGAGCGCAGATTAGTAACTTACACTTGCGGGTGTGCCATCCGAGGCAACCAGACGCGATAACTAGGAAAAGCATTACTAATAAAGCATCCTACCTTAATTGCTTTGAAGAAAATGCTTGGAAGAGTGGCGACAGCTTTTCAGAATACAGTCTACACTAGATGCCGGTGACACTATGTGAATCTACCTAAAGGAAGATTCTTGCAGGCACTTAAGTTAAACAACTTCCACCTGCTGAGAGATACTTGTTGCTCTAGTTTAGACTTCAATATTTTTAATTAGTAATTATCGCAACTTTAGCAAGTAAAAATATCAGTTTTTACTTGAGTTTTACCGGATATTGACCTAGGAGATTTTGATGACAATTGCAATCAGAGACGACTTGACTTACATTTTGGGTAGGGACTAAGGCACTCGCACTCTCCTCGCTGATCATTCCGGCGCAATCGGAATTGATATCAATCCGTAGATATGAGTTCTTTAACTGCTTGCCTATTCCTAAAAGTATGGATATTTTGCCTCAGCCGCCGCATTTTATGAATTGAGAATGCGCCATGTCGGCAGTGCGATAGACATCTCCAGAAAAGCCAGTTTTGAACAGGCTTTCGGGCCTGTTCCACAAGAAATATGGTCGATGTCTGATCAAAATTTATCTAACTGGCTTTCGATCAACAACAAGGATTAGTAACGCTAGAATTATTTAGCATCTATCTTAAGGTTGATTTATTTAAAAAAAAATGTTTTAAATATCTGCACTGGGATAGATGCGGACTTATCATATAGCATTTGTGGCAGTAACTAATTTTCCTGATGTGCGCGTTGCGCACTATACATTTTTAGTGATCAGGTGTATATTGCGCACCCTAGATTACACATTTTTTGGTCGTAAGGTGCGCATTGCGCACCTACATTTTCGGGAGTGCGCACCCTACTTTTAACTTGCTTTTGCCCTTCGTTCGAGTTTCATCCAACCAAGCCGGAACGGAGGGCGAGAACGGCTGCTTGAGTGCGATCGTCAGCGCACAATTTGTTCAAAATATTGCGGACGTGAGTCTTGACTGTGCCGACAGTAATGTACAGCTTTTCGGCGATGGCAGCATTGCTGTAACCCTGCACGATTAGTTCCAAAACCTCTAATTCTCGCTCGGTTAAAGGGTAGGTTTCAATGATGTGACTAAACTCGGGTTCGGCCGCCTTAATTGTGACTCTTTTGCCCTCAATTTTCGATTCTTCCGGGGCAGACTCCTTAGTTCGAGCTTGTTTTAGGACGATGCGGGCGATAGCTGGATCGATCCAAGAGTTACCTTCGTGAGTTACTTTTACTACGTCTAATAACTGATCGAAGCTGATATCTTTCATGCAGTAAGAGTCAGCTCCGGCGGCAAAAGCTGCCAGAACTTCTTCTTCGTTGTCCTGAAAAGTCAGAATCAAAACTTTTGTATCTGGATCGGTCTCCGCTATAGATTTTTTGAACTTTTGTGTGAGTTCAATGCCGTCAAAATCTGGCAAGCCAATGTCTACAATTGCCACGTCAGGTTTGGTGGACTGAAGCAGTTTCAATCCGTCTGTAGCATTAGCGGCATCGCCGACAACTTCTATCGTGTCACGCTGTTGTAGAGCTGTGCGGATGCCGACTCTTGTCAAATCGTGGTCTTCTATCAATGCAACGCGAATTTTACTCATTTTTTTTCCAGTAGTCCGCTAATTTTTTTGAATATCGTCAACTGACTCACATAAAGTGAGTCAATTTGACCATGTGTCCTGATTTAGGGTTTGATTGGCCGCAGATATTGTTCCAGCATACTCATGCAGCGGCCCTGTTGCAAGTTAATTCTTAAGTTACTTTAGAGCGATCGCCTGCACGAGCGCGATCGGGACAGGCAAGCTGGAAGATATCGTAACAGTTTAAGTTAATTATCCCATTGTCCGCCTCTTGATAGAGGTAAATATACCACTACTTGGATAGATTTAAGGGGTATAAAAACTTTTGATGTACATTGTACGTCAAATCAATAAAGCTAGCAGCAAGAGTCTCGATCTGATGTTAGGACTCAAGTTAAATGCTTATTATAAAACCAGTTATGACTCACTATCACGGCAACAATTTTTGTCGCTCGGAGTTTTCCGAGGCGGAAACATTATACAATGCTTCAGAAATAACATCCCCCCTACAGCAAGTTGGCGATCGCGAAACTCAAGACGATCGCCTGTGGTCGCCAATTTCTCACATAGTTTGGAAAGCAAATGCCAGTGGATGGGCGACTTATTTAGGTCAGCGGTGGGAGGAGTACACGGGGGTACTAGCATCAGCAGCTTTGGGTTTCGGGTATCTGGCGTGCGTCCACCCAGAAGACCGCGCTCGTCTGTTGGCCTTCTCGCGCCAAAACACGATCCCGCCCCAAAGTTACGAAATAAAATTTCGTCTCCAGACGCGAGAGGGTATTTACCGCTGGAACCTGGCCAGAGGAACGCCCGCCAACGCAGACTCTCAGGAAGTTTTGGAGTGGGTGGGAACCTACACAGATATAGATGCGCTCCAACAAACTCTAGCCGGGCCCGAATTTTTAGGCTCCTTGGCGCGCCCGGAAGCTAACTTGCGAGCCGAAAATTTGTGCGCAGCCAGGACGGTAACGGATGCTGGGCAGGATTTGCAGGCGATCGAGCGGTTTACAAATCTGTTGAGCCAGCGCGCGGGTAACTTGTGCGAATTGTTGCAAGCGATCGCGGACGCGACTGTGGAGGCGATCGCCGGAGCTGAATTTTGCCTGGTGGCTCTCCCGGAGTGCGATCGCAGCGGCCTCAAACTCAGCGCTGTCGGGGGCGCGTCAAACTTTGAGAAAGGCAGAACCCCGCAGGTTCAAGACAACCTGCTGTTGAGGGCGTTTGCGACGGGAGAGTCTCAACTGTGGCGCTCTGAGTCGGGCCCAGGAGTGTCGGCGGCGGCCTGTGCAGCGGCGATCGAGTCGGGGGAAACTGGGCGTTTGGGCGTTTTGGCGATCGGCAACGGGAAAGACAGCACGGCGATTGACGGATCTGTGCAACTGCTGGCGGTGATGGGAAAACAAGCTGCGATCGCGATTAACAGGGCGCGGGCGATCGAAAAATTAAAAAAGCAGGAACAGCTTTTAGATTTGCAAAACGAGCTGCTAATTCGCCAGCAGGAAGAACTGGAAAATCAGGGCCGACGGCTTCAACAGCAAAAATTGCAACTGCTAGAAGCAGCCAGGTTAAAATCGCAATTTTTGGGCACCATATCCCACGAATTGCGAACTCCGATGAATGCGATTATCGGCTTTTCCCAATTGCTACTGCGCCAGCACAAACAACTGCTAACGGCCCAGCAAACAGACATGGTGGGGCGGATTTTAAATAACGGCAAAAACCTGCTAGTGCTGATTAACGATATCCTCGACCTCTCCAAAATCGAGAGTGGCCGCACGGAATTACAAATTGCAGAATTTGATTTAGCGCATTTAGTAATGGATGCTGCCCTGGAATTCGGAACTCAAGCCACCGCCAAGAATGTGGCAATGTCCGTCAGCGTGTGCTTGCAGCATCAGTTTATAGTTAATGACAAGTTGCGCCTGCGCCAAGTATTGGTCAATCTGATTTCCAACGCGGTTAAATTCACGCATCGGGGCACCATTTCCATTGAGGTGCGGGAATTAAAGTGCGATCGGCTAATTATCACCGTTCGGGATACAGGAATCGGCATCTGTGAAACCGATTTGCCCCACATTTTCGACAAATTCCGCCAAGCCGACCAAACCACAACCCGCCAATATCCAGGCACTGGTTTAGGACTAGCTATTAGTGCCTCTTTAGTCAAGATGATGAACGGCACAATTACAGTCGAAAGTCAACTAGAAAAAGGTTCGACATTTCTGATCGAATTCCCACGAACAGTTAACCCTAAAAAACTCATTTCCTGACGGCAAATATTGTACTTCACTCTATGGAGATATGTCTAATTGTCATTGCGAGCTCAAGCGCGAAGCAATCCCAGATTCGGCGATTGCTTCGCGCTTGAGCTCGCAATGAC
>JAJAYT010000364.1 GCA_026786085.1 Microcoleus sp. CAN_BIN18
AATGTGCTGCCAACTCCGACTCCGACTCCAACTCCGACTCCGACTCCGGGTCAAAACACGTTTTTCTTCAGTGCGGCTACTTACAGCGTCAACGAGGGGAATACTGCACCGATTACGATTAATCGTGGTGGCGATCTTTCGATAGCGGCTACGATTTTGTTCCGTACTGGTGATGGTACTGCTTTGGGTTCTCAACCGGATTACACGCCTGTAGTTCAACCAGTCACTTTTGCACCTGGACAAGCTACCGCACAAGTTCCCGTTCAAACTTTATTTGACAGTCTCACAGAGCCTAATGAAACTGTGAATTTGTTCTTGAGTGGTGGCAATTTGGCAACTCCGTCAGCGGCGGTTTTGAGTATTGTTGATTCTACTGCTGTGCCTCCGACTTTCTTCTCTTTCGGTTCGTCTCCTGGTGGTATTGGTGATGGTACTGCTGGAACTTTCACGATTAATCGGACTGGTAATACTTCGGTTTCGGCTTCCATCGACTATTTGATTGCTGCCCCTGGTGGCGGTCAACCTGTGAACAACGCAGACTTCTTTATTATCAGTCCATTTCCTGTCAATGCTTCTGGAGGCACGGTGAGCTTTAATCCTGGTCAAACTAGCGTTAGTCTGATGATGTTCAATGCTCCTGGTCAGACTTCTGGTGTGGTTAATTTAGGCTTCGGCGCAGGCCCGATCGGTGCTCCGGCATCGACTGCAATTACTCTGATTTAAGCACCGGAATGATATAGAGGACACGGCAGATATAGAGGACACGGCAGTGCCGTGTCCCTACGCCAGATTAATTGTAGGGACACGGCAGTGCCGTGTCCCTATTCTATTCCATGAATTATGCTAAAGTCTTGTGGCCCGATCGCACTAACTGACATTCCACTCAAAACAGCCAGGATTTGACCTGTATTGGCAATCTTAATTAAGGTAGCATTGTTTTCTTGGATGATGCTGAGGCGATCGAACTTCAAACCATTTGTTAAGACTAATAAATCTTCGCCCTTGGTAAAATCAGTAATTACATCACTGCCTTGTCCCAAGGTTAACACAAAGTAATCGCGGCCGATTCCACCTTGCAGCGTATCGTTTCCTAAATCTCCGATCAACCAATCATCGCCAATTGAGCCAACCAAAGTATCGTCACCTTTGCCGCCGTAAATAGTATCATTGCCTTCTCCACCGCAAAGTTTATCTGTATCGTCATTGCCAAAAATTAAGTCATTGCCATTACCGCCACAAAGGTAATCTTTTTGACTGCTAGCATCTGTGGCAATCTTGTCAGTATCTCCAAAAATTGTATCATCGCCGTCGCCAGCGCAGATGGTGTCGTTTCCCAAATCTCCAAACAGCAAATCATCGCCGGAATCACCGAAAATTAGATCGTTATCTTTGCCACCATGTAGGGTATCATTATCTTCGCCACCAGAAAGAGTGTCTTCTCCTTCTTGTCCATATAAAATGTCGTTTGCCCGATCGCCAAAAAGCAAATCTCGTCCAGTTAAATCACCATCAGACGAGTCGGAAGTACCGCCAAGTATGGTATCATGACCATCATCACCAAGTAAGGTATCGTTGCCTTTGTCGCCCCAGATTAAGTCATTGTCTTTGCCTGCGATCGCCAAATCATGATCTTTACCAGCATAAATCATAAGTATTTAAACAAAATTAATTACACAAACAACTAATATGATATACTAAAAATATCAAGTTGTATTCAAAGAGGCTTTATATGTTTTTACTTCGAGATATCAATCCACTTTAGTTGAAATTGCTAAACCGAATTTATCGCGAAAGCAGACATCATCAAGTGCGCCAAAGAACACATTTTTGAATTTTGGTTTCACAAAATGTCAAAAATGAAAACCTGATGAAAATCTTTAAAGTTAGTTATAAGACCATGTATAACTGGTTGAATCGATGGGAATATGAGGGAATTCTCGGATTATACAATAAACCAGGCAGAGGCAGAAAAAAACATTTAATTTCGCACAATCAGCTCAAATTAGAGACTGGGTAAAATTGCAACCAAAACAATTAAAACAAGTAGTACAAATAATTCTGATGTAATCATAGCTTGTATAGATACTTTCTTTGCTGTGGTGGAGCGGCCAACATTTATTGTGGTAGATCAAGCTTCTATTCATACTAGCAATGCAATTTTCGATAAACTTGAAGAATGGAAAGAACGCGGCTTAACTATCTTTGAATTGCCGACTTATTCACCTGAATTGAATTTAATTGAGATTTTGTGGCGGTTTATCAAATATGAATGGCTCGAAATAGATGCCTACTCTAGCTGGCAATTTCTTGTTTCATCTGTAGAATAAATTATCAAAGAATTTGGAGATAATTATGTAATTAATTTTGCTTAACTACTTAACATGGCAGTGGTTTCGCCGATTTGTCGGGGTGCGTGGATGACGAAATAGTTTTGCTGAGCAATTAATCGTTCTAGGTTGGGGACACGACTGATTGCAGGCAGCATATAGTGGATGTCAGCGCGGCAGGGGCCAGCGGTATTGAACCAGCGAGGCATAGTTAAACTGGGGTGAAGGAAGGTATGCTTTCAGTTTACTGTGCGGTTGTCAGAAGGGTTGCTCAACCCCCTAATCATCGAGACTTTTGACTTAAACACCCGCCCAGCTTACAGATAGGGCTTCTGCTTGCTGCAATACGTTTTGAACGGCGGTAGCTTGGAGATCGGGAGGGTAGCCGTATTTTCGCAGGATGCGCTTTACGGTGCTGCGGAGGCGGGCGCGGGCACTTTCACGATGCGCCCAATCAACGGTGACATTCGATTTTAGGCTCATCAGCAGTTCGTGAGCAATAATTTTCAGGCTATCGTTGCCCATTATTTCAACCGCGCTTTCATTTTCTGCTAGGGCATCGTAAAAGGCGATTTCATCGGCGGAAAGTCCTTGTTCTTCGCCCCGTTGTCTTGCGGTGCGGATGTCTTTAGCAATTTCAATCAGTTCTTGCAAAACTTCGACGGTACTAATGGCGTTGGTGTGATACCGCGCGATCGCCCTTTCTAGTCGTTCTGAGAACCTTTTCTCTTCGGTAACATTGGTGCGGGTGCGGGAGTGGATCTCGTCATTGAGCAATCGTTTCAGGGCTTCTAGGGCGAGATTTTTCTTCTCCATTTGCTGCACTTCTAGCAAGAAGTTATCGGAGAAAATGGAAATATCGGGGGAAGATAGCCCTGCCGCACTGAGAATATCGACGATCTCGGTAGAAACGACGGATCGATCGATAATTTGTTGTACAGCAAATTCTTTTTCAGCCGTGGATTTTCCGGAGGTGGCTGATGATTTCACTAGGGCGGCACGAATGATTTGGAAAAACCCTACCTCATCGCGGATGGTACAGGCTTCATCGCTGGCGGCGGCGAGGGCAAAGGCTTTAGATAAGGCTAGAACAGCATCTTGATAGCGGCGATGGGCTTGCTTTTTGCTGTTGTCGTCGGTTTCCTGCTGGGCTGCTTGGTGTTGCTGTTCCAGAATCCACTCGATCGCCTCTGCCATCACTACTAAGCGTTCCTGTGGAGTACCTGCCAAGCCGCGCTGGTAATTGAAGCCTTGAAACATGGCTGTAACCACATCGTATTTTTCTAGCATCACGGCGATCGCTTCGGCTGCATCGATGCCGGTCTGTTGTCGATCGTGGGTGGAATAGTCGCGCAGGGCTTCTTTTAACCGTTGCCCGATGCCGATGTAGTCTACCACCAAACCAGCGGGTTTATCTCGAAAGACGCGGTTGACACGGGCGATCGCCTGCATGAGACTGTGCCCTTTCATGGGTTTATCGACGTACATCGTGTGCAGATTGGGCGCATCAAAGCCTGTCAGCCACATATCCCGCACGATGACCAGTTTAAGCGGATCGTTGGGGTCTTTGACCCGTTTGGCGAGGAGATCGCGGCGGGCTTTTTTACCAATGTGTTGCTGCCATGCGGGCGGATCGGCGGCAGAACCTGTCATC
Organism: Microcoleus sp. CAN_BIN18; assembly: GCA_026786085.1. GTDB lineage: Bacteria > Cyanobacteriota > Cyanobacteriia > Cyanobacteriales > Microcoleaceae > Microcoleus. Next base: position 3,982 of record JAJAYT010000364.1, read on the forward strand.
ACGATTTTGATCGTGCCGCTAGTATCGTCTTCGGAATGCCAGTCAGGGCGAAGGGTAATAATCGCTTCATACAGCGCCACGCAGATCGATCGACTCATACAGACTACCATCGCTTTTCCTTGCAGGGCAGCGACGCGGTTTTCAAAGTGGCTGACAAGATCGGCGGCGATTAGCTTCAACCGGGGGTCTGCACCCACTAATGCCTGAATAGTTGCCCATTTTTGATTGAGACGTGCTTTGTCGGATTGCTCCTCAGCTTCCGTTAATTCCTCGATCGCAGCGTCAATCTGCGGCTTTTGGTTTTCGGGGAGTTCGATCCGGGCAAGACGGCTTTCGTAGTAGATAGGAACAGTTGCGCCATCTTCCACGGCCCGGCTGATGTCGTAGATATCGATGTAGTTGCCAAAAACGGCGGGGGTGTTAACGTCGGTTTGTTCGATCGGGGTTCCGGTAAAACCGATAAAGGAGGCATTGGGTAAGGCATCGCGCAAATATTTAGCAAACCCATAGGCGATTTCTCCGGTTTTTTGTTCTATTTTTGCCTTAAATCCGTATTGGCTGCGGTGGGCTTCATCGGCGATGATGATGATGTTGCGCCGATCGCTCAGGATGGGATAGGTGGTTTCCCCTTTGGCGGGGGCGAATTTTTGAATGGTGGTGAAGACTACGCCACCGGAGGCGCGGTTGAGGATGGCTTGCAAGTCTTCGCGATTCTCGGCTTGTTGGGGGGTTTGTCGGAGCAAATCGCGGCAGAGGTTAAAGGTGCCAAAGAGTTGATCGTCTAAGTCGTTGCGATCGGTGATGACGATAATGGTGGGGTTTTGGAGTTCGGGGCGGCGGACGAGTTGCCCTGCATAAAAGGCCATGAGTAGGCTTTTGCCGGAGCCTTGGGTGTGCCAGATGACCCCGGCTTTACGATTGCCCTGTTGTCTCGTGGCGGCGATCGTGCTTTGAATGGCTTTTTGGACGGCGTGGAATTGATGATAACCAGCAATGATTTTACGCAGTCCAGAGCCAGTGTCACCAAAGACGATGAAGTTTTGGATCAGGTCAAGTAATCGCTTTTTCTCGAAGACTCCCTCGATTAGCACGGACATTTCAGGGGAGCCTTTGGGGGTGGTGGCACCTTCGATCGTTCGCCAGGGCATGAACCGTTCTAGGTCGGCGGTGAGGGAACCGATACGAGCCATTAGGCCATCGGTGGTGACGAGGAGGGCGTTGGTGCGGAAGAGGGCGGAAATTTGGGTTTTGTAGGTTTGCAGTTGGTTATAGGCGGCGGCGAGGGTAGCGGTTTCAGTACCGGGATTTTTGATTTCGATGACGGCGAGGGGTAGCCCATTAATAAAGACGACGACATCGGGGCGGCGGTTGTGGCTGTTTTCAATAACGGTAAATTGATCGAGGACGAGCCAATCGTTATTTTCGGGATTCGCAAAGTCGATCGCGTACACTTTATCGCCGCGAATTGTGCCGTCTTCGGCGTAAAATTCTACGTCGATGCCTTCGATGAGGGCGCGGTGCAGGCGGCGGTTTTCTTCGATCAGGTTAGGTTTTTCGGTGGCGATGATTTTTTTGAAGGCATCGTCGCGTGCTTCGGGGGGGATGGTGGGATTGAGGCGATCGAGGGCATCCCGTAACCGTTGAGACAGGATCACGTCAGCGTAGGATTCCCGTTCTGGTCTGGAACCATCGGGATTGGTGATGACATCGGGGATGAGAGCATAGCCGAGTTTTTGGAAGTGCTCTAGGAGGATTTGTTCGATAGCCGCTTCGGTTAGGTATGACATATTAGAGACTCTCCAAGGTTTCAGACTCCATCAATTCAGCATCTCGACAAGCATTGAGAGCTGCTTTATAGGCTTGACGATCGATGCCAAATAAAAGCCGGGATGGTTCGATCGATAGTGGGATTTCATCCCCATTGGGCAACAAAACAATTAAGGACAGAAATCCGTTTTCTTGGTCTTCATCTACTACCAATGCAGTGTGTTTATCGATCGCTTCGTTGGATAGTTCAAACCGATCGTAGGGTTCGAGGGTTAGCAAGGGATCTAGTTCTTGTTCGAGATAGGCTTCATGCAAAAAAGTGACGATCGCATCTGCTGCTAGAATTGCTGCTCGTCGATGATGAATTGAGAGTTTGGAGATAAAGCCATCCTTACCGTGGCTAAGTGTTCCTGCTTTGTTGCGTAAATCTCCAAGTGTGGTTGTTAGCTTGTGATATTGCGAAATCAGCTTTTTAAAGGCATCATCTCGAACTTCACTTAACTTAAGAATACGCACTGCCGCACTCATCCATTCACCAAAATCAGGATTTTGATTTTTGGGTTTCAATGGATTGTTTGGGTCATCTAGATTAACGATAATTACCTGACAAACACACTCGACCATTGCCTTAGCTGCATCAATGCAAGCATCTTGTTCCTTTTCAAATGTTTGTTCTAGCGTTGCGAAGGTGCTTTGCAGGGTTTGAGCATGGCTCCAGTGTTGACAGAATGCCCGAATGCCGGGATACCAATCTGCACTCATAATACCTCCTCTACCATTTTCTCGGCTTCCTTAACCCGAATTTCGCCAGACATCAGTTTGGGTAAAAGGCGATCGCGCGTTTCGGCAAGAGTACGAGATTCTTTTTCGTTTGCAAAATCTTTGTCCGTTATAGACTTAGCTATTAAGTCAAACTTTCTGAGAAGAGGATGTGATGGGATCACACTTTTTATTTGTGAAAAATGAGTTTTATTTAGAATAGGAACAGCAGAGCCTCCGCGAGATAAGTTTTGCAATTCAGCTTTTCGACCAATTAAGTCATAGTATAAATATTCATTAGAATACTCTTTGCTTAATACAACCGAGTTGATTTGCTGATTAGTTATAGATTCTCGCAGGGCATATACAACTTTTCCCATATCTGAACCAATGCAGGAAACAGCAATACTTCCAGCAGGTATCAAGGAGGATTTCACAGTATTTACCCCCAAGTCTGTTAGGTAACGAGTTGTTGTATGAATCCCCTTACCACCTTCCATATCACTAGGTGTAATAAAAGGTATATCACCGCCAAAATATTCAGGAACTTTAGTAGACGGGGTTTTTCCTGTAACAATTTTGCCCATTTCCCCTAGACTTAAAAATCTCCACCCGATCGGTAAGCCTGTCTCATCATCGATCGCCTCTGGAAAAAGCGACCAGAGAGGCTCCGGGAGGTAGGGGGCGCGGCCTGCTTGTTTGGCGCGGGTGGGGCCAAAGTCGATAAACCAATCCTTGAAGATCGCCCTGGCCATTTCCTCCAGGGTTTCGTTCATCCGCCGATTCAGTTCGATTTTGTCGTCGAGGGAAGAGAGGATGCGGGCGATCGCTTTTTGTGTTTGAGAACCAGGAATCTGTACCTTAAACGATCTAAAATCTTTAAGTAAAAGGTTCTTCTGGGTAGTGCCTGCTGCTAATGCAGATAGTCTTGTATTGTCGAATTTAAGTAAGTAGTAAAGAAATTTTGGAATGACAATTTCTTGCTTTGGTTTGAGAATAGCAACGCTCTTTTGGAAAGTAGTACGACTCGTTTTTGGATCGTCAGGTGCGATTGCCATACGCCCAATGGTGCCAGTGTTTGTGAATAGAATATCCCCAGGCTTAAGATTAGTTCGGCGGTGAGTTTCAAGAAAGTCTAACTCTGTAATTTGTCGTGCATTGTCATAAATAAGACGATTGTCAGAGATGTCTTTTACACTTAAAAAGTAATAGCCTGATTCCGCCTCATTTTGACAATCTCCATGTTTACCATCAGTAATGAGACTGCACAAACCTTCTAAATGATATTCTTTCCACTCACTCATCGATCGCCACCTCCGCCAACTTCTGCTTAATCAGAGTAAGGGCGGGTTTGAAACCTGCCCCGACAGATACAGATTTAGACCTACTCATCGATCGCCCCCTCCATTACGCATTAAATGATTTATCAGTTCGGGATATTCCCTAAAACAGCGATCGACACTAGCAAGTTGGGCATTGTAGGCTAAAGCAGTCGCAATAATCAGGCGATCAAACGGGTCTTTATGAATGGGAGACAATCTTACCGCTTGAATAGCAATGTTATCTGTTACAGGCAACAAATCAATTTTGCCCAGAGATAATGCCTGCTCAATCCACTTCTCCACCGAACAGTCTAGTTCTAATCTTCCCCGTTGTTGTGCTAAAGCAATTTCGTAACAAGATAAAGGAGAAACGCCTAAGCGATCGCTTTCTACAATTTGTGGCAGCCAAGAAACTGGAAAGCGATCGAAATTACCATTGACCAACCAAATCCAAATGTGAGTATCTAGAACAATCACCTTAAACACTCCCAGTCTTCTTCGTCAACGATAGGAGCAACAATATCACCCATAACTTTGACCTTTCCCGCCAATTCTGGAATAGGGAAATGGCGTTTAGGGATAGCTTGATTATCAAGCTGAACATCGATGCTTCCTTCAACTGTTACATCATAAGAAGATGGTGTTAGCAAGGTTACGATCGCCCTCGTCGCCACCTCAACCTGCAAAGGTTCTAAGGTACGAATTGTACCGTCAGGCTCAATAATTGCCTCTACTGCCTTTAACATAAAATTAACCCTCTAAAAATAAACTAACTTCCTGTTCTAAATCATCGGAGAAATAGTCAAATATCGGAACTCGATAATGCCCCAAAATTTCCATCAACAAAATCCTCCGCTCATAAATAATAGTAAGTGTTATTCATCGATCGCCACCTCCGCCAACTTCTGCTGAATCATCGCCGTTAACCGTTCCGATTCTGCAAACTGAGCCGTCAGCGTTTCCCGCAAGGCTGCAAACCGTTCCACAAAGGGCGTGTCGTCTTCCTCTGCCGCTTCGGCTCCCACATAGCGCCCAGGCGTTACCACATAATTATGCCCCTTAATCTCCTCCAAACTCGCCGATTTGCAGAACCCAGGAATATCCTCATAGCCGATCCCCTCCCGCCAGTGGTGGTACGTGTCGGCAATCTGTGCCACATCCGCAGCGGCAAACTCCCGCCGCGTCCGATCGACCATATAGCCCAACTTACGGGCATCAATAAATAAGATTTCACCCCGGCGATCCCTTAACTTCTGATCCCGTGCAATCCCGTTAGACTTATCCTTCGCCAGAAACCACAAACAAGCGGGAATTTGGGTCGAATAAAACAACTGGCCCGGTAAGGCAATCATGCAGTCGATCGCGTCACCCTCAATCATAGCCTTGCGGATATCCCCCTCACCGCTCTGCTGCGACGACATCGAACCATTCGCCAACACCACCCCCGCCGTTCCCGTAGGTGCTAGATGGTGCAGAATGTGCTGCAACCAAGCATAGTTGGCATTCCCCGTCGGTGGCATCCCATACTTCCATCGGGCATCCTCCCGCAGCCTGTCCCCGCCCCAATCCGAGATATTAAATGGCGGATTCGCCAGAATAAAGTCCGCCCGCAAATCCGGCAACTCATTCTTGTGAAACGACCCCTCCGAATTCCAGCGAATATCCGAATCAATCCCCCGCACCGCCAGATTCATCTTGCACAGTCGCCAGGTGGTGTAGTTGCTCTCCTGCCCATAGATGGCAATATCGCCAATCCGCCCACCGTGAGCCTGAATAAACTGTTCCGACTGCACAAACATTCCCCCCGAACCGCAGCAGGGGTCATACACCCGCCCTTTGAAGGGTTGCAGCATCTCTACCATCACCCGCACCACCGATCGCGGCGTGTAGAATTCCCCGCCCCGCTTGCCCTCAGATCCGGCAAACTGCCCCAAAAAATACTCATACACCCTACCCAACACATCCCGCGCCCTGTCCTGGGCTTCTCCCAAGGCAATATTAGAAATCAAATCGATTAACTCCCCCAACATCACCGCATTCAACGCAGGACGGGCGTAATCCTTCGACAGTACCCCTTTTAGCGAAGGATTCACCTTTTCGATCGCCAGCATCGCCTCATCAATCAGCTTGCCGATCGTGGGTTGCTTAGCCTTCGCTTGCAGAGACGACCAGCGAGCCGCCTGGGGCACCCAAAACACATTCTCCGCCGCGTATTCATCCGGATCTTCGATCCCTTCAGGATATTCTTCCTCCAGTTGGCGATACCTAGCCTCAAAGCGATCGGAAATATGCTTGAGGAAAATCAGCCCCAAAGCAACGTGCTTGTAATCCGACGGTTCCATGTTGCCGCGTAATTTATCCGCCGCCTTAAAGAGTTCGGATTCATAACCGAGATGTGCGCCGTTGTTGGTTTCATTTTTGACTGGTTTGGGCATGAGGATATAGAGCGATCGTTGACTGAGGAAAAATTATACTCGGATTAGATACTAGACTAAATTTACTTTGGCGATCGGCGACATCCACAAAACATGGAATTTAAACAAATTATTACTAATCTTTCCAATCTCGCTACTGATGAAAAAAATGTGGCTTCCACTCAAAATATTTCACTACGCTCTAATTACTGTAATCTCTCGCCCCAATAGACTAACATGAATTTCAGTTTTCAGCCGTTCTTCCAATTCCAGTGCATTATCTCTGTTATCGGAAATTACCAACCAGCCCTCATCTTGTCCCAATCTCGCTAAATATCCATCCAATTGTTCCAAACCTTTACTCAAAGGATCAACTTTCCGATTGCGCCACACCTTCAATTCAATTCCCAATGTGACTTCACCATAGCGCAAACACAGATCCACGCGATCGCGTCCAATGGCATATTCTCTCTCTAACGTTCCCCCACCATTAATCACTCGATGGAGAAACGCCATCAACACCAAATGCGGCGCAATCTCGGGAGAATAAGGGGATGCTCTCAGTTTACTGTACGCTGGTGGGAATGGCGATTGATCGATTTTTTGCAGATTCTATTTTGCACCCTCGAAGCGGTTTCAACTGCTACCTTAAATCTACAAACCAAACTCAATTACTCTAAAATCTTGTTGGGTGATGAGATTAGCTGGTACGCTGTTGAGAGTAGCTAAAATTTGATTTGTGTTGGCAATTGTGATTAAGGTTGCACCGCCGTTTTGAACTATGCTGAGTCGATCGCCCTTTAACCCTCCCATCAAAACCAATAAATCCTCACCGGGCGTAAAATCAGCAATCACATCGCCACCATCCGCCGCCGTCAAGCAAAAGTAATCGCGGCCGCTTCCACCTTGCAGCGTATCGTTTCCTAAATCTCCGATCAACCAATCATCGCCAATTGAGCCAATCAAAGTATCGTCACCTTTGCCGCCGTAAATAGTATCATTGCCTTCGCCACCGCAAAGTTTGTCTGTATCGTCATTGCCAAAAATTAAGTCATTGCCATTACCGCCGCAAAGGTAATCTTTTTGACTGCTAGCATCTGCGGCAATCTTGTCAGTATCTCCAAAAATTGTATCATCGCCGTCGCCAGCGCAGATGGTGTCGTTTCCCAAGTCTCCAAACAGCAAATCATCGCCGGAATCACCGAAAATTAGATCGTTATCTTTGCCACCATGTAGGGTATCATGATCTTCGCCACCATAAAGAGTGTCTTCTGCTTCTTGTCCATACAAAATGTCGTTTTCCCGATCGCCAAAAAGCAAATCTCGTCCAGTTAAATCACCATTAGACGAGTCTGAAGTACCGCCAAGTATGGTATCATCACCATCATCACCAAGTAAGGTATCGTTGCCTTTATCGCCCCAAATTAAGTCATTGTCTTTGCCTGCGATCGCCAAATCATGATCTTTACCAGCATAAATCATATCATGGCCAGCGTGACCGATAATGTAGTCGTTGTTTTCGTTGCCAAATATGGTATCGCTGTCTATATCCGTACCGACAGAAATGCTGCTGGCTAAGCCACCGTAAATATTATCGCTGCCTTCGAGTCCAATTAGCAAGTCGCTGCCGTTGAAACCATTGATGCTGTCGTTAAGATTGTTGCCGGTTAAGGTATCTTTGCCGTTAGTACCGTTGAGAGTATGTTGAGTAATATTGGATATTGGAATGGAAGTGCGATCGGGTATGATTGTGCGATCGCAAATACAGTCTTCCACAAAAGTATCCGTATTCCTCACATCAAAATCAGTTGGAGTTACTGTCGGAGTTTCCGCAGAAATTGGTGTCGGAGTTGGTGTCGGAGTTGGAAAGGAGTCACCCACCAGCCAAGAAACCGGGTTTTTTAACGAATCTACGGGTTTCAACGAAGTATTGTTGTCAAAAAACCCGGTTTCTGAACCCCCATGCGTAAGTTTTGTGGGAGTTTCCGCAGAAATTGGCGTGGGAATTGGAGTTGGAAACGACTTACCCACTCCCACCAAAGAAACCGGGTTTTTTACCGAATCTGTCGGCTGCGACGAAGTATTTTCGGTAAAAAACCCGGTTTCTGGGCGATTCGGAATTGGCGTTGGAGTGGGAATTGGAATCGGAGTTGGAATTGGCGTTGGAGTGGGAATTGGAATCGGAGTCGGAATCGGAGTTGGAATCTGAGTTGGAATTGGCGTCAGAATCGGAGTCGGAATTGGAATCGGAGTCGGAATCGAAATTGGCGTCGGAATCGGAGTTGGAGTTGTAGTCGGCGTCGGAGTCGGAATCGGAGTTGGAGTCGGAGTTGGAGTCGGAATCGGAGTTGGAGTTGGAGTCGGAATCGGAGTTGGAGTTGGAATCGGAGTTGGAATCGGAATCGGAGTTGGAATCTGAATCGGAATTGGCGTCGGAGTTAGAATTGGTGTCGGAATCGGAATCGGAGTCGGAGTCGGAATCGAAATTGGCGTCGGAATCGGCGTCGGAGTTGTAGTCGGAGTCGGAGTCGGAGTCGGAGTTGGAATTGGAGTCGGAGTCGGAATCGTAATTGGCGTCGGAGTCGGAGTTTCCGCAGGCGTCGGAGTCGGAGTTGGAATTGGAATCGGTGTTGGAATCGGAGTCGGAATCGGAGTCGTATCTACAATAGTCAAAACAGCCGTAGAAATCGCTCCCAAATCAGCCCCATTAGTAGGAGAAATCAATCTGAGATCAACAGTTTCATCGCCTTCTACTAAACTGTCATCAATAATGGGAATACTGAAAGTTTTACTAATTTCACCGATCGCAAAATTCAACGTCCCCGATGTCGCAGTATAATCGCTACCAGCATTAGCACTTCCATTACTTGTGCTGTA
>JAJAYT010000365.1 GCA_026786085.1 Microcoleus sp. CAN_BIN18
CTAAAGTCCTCACTACAAGCAATCAAATAGGTTTGTAGTGAGGACTTCAGTCCTTCTTTTTGCGGACTAAAGTCCTCACTACAAACAATCAAATAGGTTTGTAGTGAGGACTTCAGTCCTTCTTTTTGCGGACTAAAGTCCTCACTACAAACCTATTTTATTAACGAAATTAAGAGGACTAAAGTCCTGACTGCGAATGCCTTTTATTCAGGTAATTAAGAGGACTAAAGTCCTCACTACAAACCTATTTGATTCATGGTGATAAAGAAAGGATGACGCAAAAAATATCGATCGCACAGATGCAGCCAGAGCGTCAAATAATGGCAAGTAACGGGTGGCTGCAAAATTTAGTAAAAACAGTCGGAACTCTCAGTCTGCTGCTGTTAGTGCTACCGCTGAATCTCGCTTTAACAACGATCGCCCTGCTGGCGGCAATTTTACTGAAACCGTTTCAGTCTAGGACAGTCGCCGCCAATCCCAAAACGATTTTGGTCAGTGGTGGTAAGATGACCAAGGCGTTGCAGTTAGCTCGATCGTTCGATCGGGCGGGTCATCGGGTAATATTGGTCGAAGCACAGAAATACTGGTTAACCGGGCATCGATTTTCTTGGGCAGTCGATCGCTTTTATACAGTACCAAATCCTCAATCGCCTGACTACATTGATGCACTCTTAGAAATTGTGCAAAAAGAAGGGGTAGATGTTTACGTACCCGTTTGTAGTCCAGTTGCCAGTTATTACGATGCTTTAGCTAAACAAGCACTTTCGCCTCATTGCGAAATCATGCACGTCGATCCAGAAATGGTTCAGCAATTAGATGATAAATATCAGTTTTCGGCAGTCGCAACATCATTAGGTCTTTCTGTACCTGAGTCCTACTGCATCACCCAGCCGCAGCAGGTAGTTGACTTTGATTTTTCTGGGCAAGAGCGCAAATACATTATCAAGAGCATTCCCTACGATTCTGTGCGCAGATTAGACCTGACTAAACTACCCTGTAATACACCAGCAGAAACAGCGGCATTTGTCAAAGATTTGCCTATTTCTGAGCGTAATCCTTGGATTATGCAAGCGTTTATTCCGGGACAAGAATACTGCACCCACAGCACTGTCCGCAATGGGGAACTGCGGCTACATTGTTGCTGCAAGTCCTCAGCATTTCAGATTAATTATGAAATGGTGGATCATCCAGAAATCGAAGCATGGGTGAGACAGTTTGTGGCTGGTTTGAATTTAACTGGGCAAGTTTCCTTTGATTTCATTCAAGCCAATGATGATGGACGCATTTATGCGATCGAGTGCAACCCTCGCACTCATTCAGCCATTACCATGTTTTACAACAATCCTGATGTGGCAAAAGCTTATTTAGAAACTGAGCTTTTGTCTGAAACAATCCAACCGCTAGCCTCAAGTCGTCCAACCTATTGGATATACCACGAAATCTGGCGATTGGTGACGCATTTGTGGTCGCCGGTTGAAACATGGCGCAGGTTGCAAATCATTGCTAGCGGCAAAGATGCCATTTTTGACTGGTCAGATCCACTGCCATTTTTGATGGTTCATCACGCACATATACCATCCCTGTTGTTAGGAAATTTACGGCAGTTTAAAGGCTGGATTCGGATTGATTTTAATATTGGTAAGCTTGTCGAATTGGCGGGAGATTAATTATGTCGGTATTGCGTGTTTTGCATTTGGTGGGGTCTGCTGTTGACGAGTTTTACGGCGATTTATCGCGGCTTTATGCCGAAAATTGTCTGGAATTCACCGCCAATGCAGCACTCTATGAATTTCATATTGCCTACATTTCGCCGGATAGCCAATGGCGCTTTCCGACATCTCTGAGTCGCGAGGATCTCGCCCTAGCCGATCCGATGTCCTTAGCTGAAGCAGTTCAGGTTCTGACAGCACTCAAGATTGATGTAATGTTACCACAAATGTTTTGCGTTCCAGGCATGACATACTATCGAGGTTTGTTTGATTTGTTGAAGATTCCCTACATCGGAAATACTCCAGATTTGATGGCGCTGACTGCTAACAAAGCGAAAGCAAAATCGATTGTGGCGGCAGCAGGTGTAAGTGTACCCGAAGGAGAATTGCTTCGCGCCGGAGATACTCCCAAAATTGCTACTCCCGCAGTCCTCAAGCCTGTGGATGCAGATAATTCTTTGGGGGTAGTTTTGGTGAAAAATCCCTCTGACTATGAATCTGCTTTGCAGACAGCATTTGGTTATTCAGATGAAGTATTGGTAGAGTCATTTATTGAACTCGGCAGAGAAGTCAGATGCGGCATTATTGTTCGGGATGGTCAGCTTGTTTGCTTACCGCTGGAAGAGTATCTTATGGACAAGGATGAACGGCCGATTCGGAGTTATGAAGATAAGCTCAAACGAGATGATAGTGGTGACTTAACTATGGTTGCTAAGGATAATAGTAAATCATGGATAGTCGATCCTAGTGACCCGATTACAGAGAGGGTTTGGGAGGCTGCTAAAAAATGTCATGTAGCTTTGGGCTGTCGGCATTATAGTCTGTTTGATTTCCGCATTGACCCCAGCGGGAAGCCTTGGTTTTTGGAAGCTGGCTTATATTGTTCTTTTGCGCGGACGAGTGTGATTTCTGCGATGGTAAAAGCGTCTGGTACTTCTCTGGATACGCTTTTTCAGACTATGTTAAATAATGCAGTTTGAGAGAAGTAATACCATTTTGACAAAAGATTGCTACACAATAAATGTTGTGTTTGTTTACAATGATTCTGCTCAGAAGGTGCGTCGCTATTAAATCGTCGATATTTTTCAGGGATTGTTGATGGCGACACACCCTACGATTACTGTTGCATTAATTTGACTTTCTTGGTATTACTTACAGCACCTCGATAGGGACACAACATTGTTGTGTCCCTACGGTGTTTGAGGCAATTGAACATTGCTATATTTCTGCTCGTAACTGCTTAACGCCTTGGTTTCCTGATATCAATAATTTTCCGTTTCACCGCCGGAGTGCGCGGATAAAACTTAAATTTATTGAGCGCAGCACTTGCGGATTGGGCCACACGGCCATTGGTATCTCGCAAAGCTTTTTGCAACAGCGGAATCACTTTTTCTGACTTAATCGTTGCTAGTGCTTCCACAGCAGCTTCGCGCACTTCTGGCTGAACATCTTGAGCTAATTTACCCAAGGTTTCTATTGCTCGCTGACCATCGATTCTCAAAGGATTAGCAGCACCCATTTTACCTAAAGCAGATGCTGCAAATTTGCGAGTTTCTGTGTCCTGACTTTGAACACATCCCATCAACTGTGCAAGTGAATAACTTGATACTTGTCGTGCTACTTGAGATTGTTCTGTAACTTCTGTTTGATTTAGTTCAAATGACTCTGGTGGCAGAGCTTCTGTTTCATCAAACGGTTCTTCAAATTCTGTTTGATTTAGGACAATTGACTCTGGTAATTGAAATTCTGGTTCATCAAACGGTTGTGCAAATTCTGTTTGATTTAGCTCAAATGACTGTGTTGGCGTAAATTCTGTTTCATTAAACGGTTCTCCAACTTCTGTTGGATTTAACTGATTTGTGAGTTGACTGGAATAAGGCTGCGAAGTTGCTTTTTCTGTTGACTGACTTTCGTATTGCTCTTGCAAAGACTCTATCGTGGCTTGCATTTGAGCTTCGTGAGCTTCTAACTGCTCGTGAGCTGCTCTCAACTGACTTTCGTATTGCTCTTGCAAAGACTCCACAGTTAGCTGCATCTCAATCTCGCGGTTCTCATATTCCTCAGTGGTTTGACGCAGCCGAATTTCGTGTTGGTCTTGCAAAGCTTGCATATTTTGCTCCATTTGACCCTGATAATCCTGATGCAATTCGTCAGCAAGTCTGAGCAAATGAGCTTCGTGTTCTTGTTGCAGGGATTGCAGAGTTTCCTGCAACCGAGAATCATCAGTTTCTGCTGATTGAGAATTGACTGGTATGACGTTAGTGTCGTGTTCGGCAGCAATTTGTCTGAGTTGAATTTCGTGATTTCGATCGCGTTCGGCAACAATTTGTATGAGTTGCTGTTCGTAATCGGCAGCAACTTGTCTGAGCTGATTTTCGTGTTCGGAAATAAGTTGTCTGAGATGACTTTCCCGCTCTCCTTGCCGAGATTCAACTGTTTCTTGCAAGCGAGAAATCTGAGCGACTTCTATTTCATCCGTAATTTTACGAGTTTGCTGCAAGTATTGTTGCTTTTGCTTATCTAACCGCTTTTCCACTAACCAGTAAGCAACTGCTATACCTGCCAAAAAACCTACGATCGCTCCTATGATACCCACGACTGAGCTCCTCCCGACAAAATAGTGATGCTGGACTTTTTACATTTAACCATACAGCCTCCTGTAACCGCCCAAAAGCAGCAGCCAGACTGTCACTCCCAGCCAGTGAATTACCACCGCAGGCCAGATGGAACCGCTTTGTAGGCATGCGATGGAGCACGCTACCCCCAAAACAGCGGCCAGTAGCAAAAATACGGGATTCATGAAGGTCGATCGACCTTCGGGATAAAAAGTCAGGGCGTTCAGCGGGTGGTAAACTACAAACAGCGCCAAACTCGCGCATCCCCAAAACCACAGCATTAAGCCAGAAGCGTTCTCAGACGGGTGCGGCAGTATTAACACGCGGAAAAATAATTCCTCGCTGATACCCGGACTTAACAAACAGCCAATCAGCACTCCCGCAATGGTACGCTGTCCGGTTTGCACATCAAATTTTAGAAATCCAGACCAAAAACCGATGGGAAGTGCGATCGCAGTGTAAACTAGCACCAGCATAGCTGCAACCAGCCAATCGGTGAAATCGGGAATAGTTGAAAAAGCCTGAGTGATGCGGCGCGCGAGTAAGTCCAAAGGAAGAAGCGAGAAGAAAAAGAGAAGAGGCATTTTTTTATAGGTTCTCGGTGCGCATTGCGCACCCTACATATTTTTTATGCGTTCGGAACTGTTTATTTGACAACTTTTAATCGATCGAATAACTGAGCAACTTTAGTCAAGTCTTTGTCTCCCGGCGCTATTTCTACGCCACTAGAAAGGTCAACACCGCTGAAGTTATTGCCTCTGGTGCGATCGATCGCATTTAAAATATTATCCGGTGTCAAACCGCCCGCCAGCAGCCAAGGACACGGCGGGCTAAACTCTGCTAACATCATCCAGTCGATCGTGAGGCCAGTACCGCCAAGTTGATCCCGATGGTAAGCATCCAACAGTAAAGTATCGACACAAACAGCGTAAACAGCAGCGGTGGCTAAAGTTTCAGGAGTCTTAACTCTCAGGGCTTTGATAATTTCAATTCCCGGCAAAAACTCGCGGAGTCGATCGCAATATTCGGCTGTTTCATCGCCGTGCAACTGCACTCCGCTTAAATTTGACTCTGCCGTTACTTGACAGATATTTTCTATTGTGTTATTTGCAAATACGCCGATGCGATCGACATTTTCTGGTAAATGCTCGACAATCAGGCGAATTGTTTGTGGGCTGACATAGCGCGGGGAAGCCGGCACGCAGATAAACCCCAAAGCCTGAGCTCCCAAAGCTGCGATCGCAATTCCTTGGTCTAATTTAGTGATTCCGCAAATTTTAACCCGCACTCCTCGTCCTCCGTTCCTTTCTTTGTATCAAAATATCAACGAATTGTTAACTATTAAAACAAATCTTAGTTTAATGCAAAACGCTTTTTATAATTTTGTAACTCAATTAATCTGTGAAATCAGGATCAGAAGAACATGATTAACTCATCTTTACTGTTAGCCGTACAAGCTACCGCTCCCTCAACGCCGGAGTGGACACCAATGGTAGGACTGACAATGATTGTATGCAATTTGCTGGCGATCGTGATCGGCTACTATGGCATCTCTAAGGAAAACCGAGGCAAGGGCCCAGCTTTGCCCGTCGCAGTCCCTGGAATGTTCAAAGGTTTCGGTATACCCGAATTGCTGGCAACAACCAGCCTCGGCCACTTGCTAGGGGCTGGAGTAATTTTGGGCTTAGGAAACGCCGGAGTTCTCTAAAAATCAGGGAAAGGGGAAGAGAAGATATAATATAAACTCTTCCTTATTCTCCTTTTCCAGGAAATTTTCATGCAAAAAGGTTGGCGAATCGGCTCTTTATTTGGCATCCCACTACTGATAGATTACTCGTGGTTTGTAATTCTAGCCCTAGCAACCAGCGAATATGCTAGCAGTTACCGTCTGTGGGGGCTGACGCTTTCTTGGAGTGCCGGATTTGCCGTAGCTTTGCTGCTGTTTGGCTCCGTACTGCTGCACGAATTGGGGCATAGTTTAGCCGCAATGTCGCAAGGGATTAAAGTCAATTCTATTACCTTATTCTTATTTGGCGGCATAGCTTCGATCGAATCGGAATCAAAAACTCCCGGTCAAGCTTTCCAAGTAGCTATTGCTGGCCCCCTTGTCAGCTTCGCAATATTTTTTATTTTGGGTTTAGGTTCTCAAGTTTTACCACAAACAAGTTTGCTAGCAATTGTAGCAGAAAGGGTAGCCGAAATTAACCTAATTTTGGGATTATTTAACTTAATTCCCGGTTTGCCTTTGGACGGAGGACAAGTTTTAAAAGCGGCAATTTGGAAAATAACTGGTTCTCGATTTGCCGGAGTTCGCTGGGCGGCAAAAACGGGACAAGTTTTAGGTTGGTTAGCGGTTGTTTTCGGAATAACTGTATGTTTGTTGTCACGCCAGTTCGGCGGTTTGTGGATTGCACTAATTGGCTGGTTTGGGATTCGCAATGCTACTGCTTATAGCCAATTTACTTTGCTGCAAGAAACATTGCTCAAAACCAAAGCGTGTGATGCGATGAGCCGCGATTTTCGAGTGGTAGATGCAAATTCTAGTCTGCGAGAATTTGCCGATCGATATTTGTTAGAAGTGAACCCGTTTCCATTTTACATTGCTGCGGCCAACGGGCGAGATTTGGGCTTAGTGTCGATCGACGATATCCGCTTGACAGAACGCAGTCAGTGGCAAATTCAGACTCTGCACAACATTGTGAAACCCCTGGCAAAAATCATCACAGTCTCAGAAAAAGCATCTCTAGCCGAAGTAATTAACACGATGGAATCAGGTCAACTTTCCCGAATCATGGTTCTCTCGGCTATCGGTTCAGTCGCAGGGACGATCGATCGTGGCGACGTGGTGAAAGTTTTGGCAAAATACGTTAAGCCCAAGATTTCCGAAGCTGACATCAAGCGCAGCAAAGAAGAAAACAGTTATCCGCAGGGATTGCAATTAAGTGCGATCGCCAAAACTGCACAAGAAAACTAAAAATTTAGTAAGTTAAGATGGGTGCATTTTTTCAAGGAAAGTTGAAAAAATAATTATCAATATGCCAAAATTCTTGGATCAATTTCATCACAAGTTGAAGGATAGAGACTGGAGTTGGCAAAATGTAACTCAGTCCTTCCCCTTCGCTGAATTGAAACCTCTGATCATCACCTGCATAGCCGTGACGGGAACCCTATTGGGAGTGAGACATTTAGGCTGGTTGCAGCCATTGGAATTAAATGCTTTCGACGTGATGGTGCGATCGCGTCCTGATGCCGCTGCTGACCCCAGATTGCTGGTAGTGACAATCACCGAACAGGACATTAATACGATTGAAAAATGGCCAATTTCCGATCGCACTTTAGCAAAAGCGATCGCCGAAATAGCGCGTCTCGAACCCACAGCCATTGGCATAGATATCATTCGCAATACTCCCTACGAACCGGGGAATGCAGAATTAGTAACTCAATGGAAAAACCCCAAAGTAATCCCCATTACCTTAATCGGTAACTCTCAAAAAGATCCAGCGCCACCACCTCCCAATATACCAGAAAAGCGGATAGGATTTAACGATATAGTCGTCGATCCCGATAATATAGTTCGTCGCAATTTGATGTTTGCTAGCAATGGTAAAGGGACATTAACATCATTTTCAATGCGGCTAGCTTTTGCCTATTTCGACAACAAAAATGTCAATTCTAAATTGACAGAAAAACAAGAAATTCAGGCAAATAAAGTAGTATTTTCAAAATTGCAATCGGACTCAGGAGGTTATCAAAACATTGATACCCAAGGTTATCAAGTTCTACTCAATTACCGCTCTGCTGAAAATATAGCAAAGAGCGTAACACTAACTGAAGTGTTGGAGGGGAAAGTTGACCCCAAATTGGTGAAAGGTAAAATCGTATTAATAGGCGTTACAGCCCTAACAGTCAAAGATTTCTTTTCCACTCCTTACAGCGCTACTGCCAGCGGAAACCGTCCGATGGCGGGGGTATTCATTCATGCAGCGGCGACTAGCCAAATTCTCAGTGCAGTTTTAGATGGGAAAGGGCTATTTTGGTATTGGGATGAATGGCAAGAAATCCTCTGGATTGCTGTTTGGAGTTCCGTGGGTGGTTGTTTAGCTTGGCGGCTAGAAAATTCGGTGAGTTTGATCGGAAGTGCGATCGTAACTTTCGCCTCATTATTCGGATTTACCTTTTTCCTATTCACCCAACAGGGGTGGATACCTCTAATCGCCCCTGGGCTAGCACTTTTAATCACCGCAGGAGTCGTAGTAACCTATGAGTACCAGGAGTCGAGACAACAGCAAGAAATTGTGATGAAATTATTAGGACAGCAAACGTCACCTGCGATCGCAAATGCCCTATGGAAAGAGCGCGTCCATCTGCTCGAATCCGGGTTATTACCAGGAAAAAAGCTGATTGCTACCATCATCCTCACCGACTTGCAGGGCTTTAGTACAATCTCCGAAAAACTACCACCAGAAGTAGTAATGAGTTGGTTAAATGAGTATTTATCAGCAATGGCCGAAGAAGTCCAAGCACATCAAGGCGTGATTAATAAATTTACCGGAGATGGAATGCTAGCAGTATTTGGCGTACCCATTCCGCGCACAACTCCAGCAGAAATTGCCGAAGATGCTCGCCTCGCCGTATCTTGCGCTCTAGCCATCAGTGCCCGTTTACCACAAATGAATCAAAATTGGCGCGATCGCAATTTACCTGCTGCTAAAATGCGAGTAGGCATCTTTACAGGGCCAATTATGGTGGGTAGTTTGGGAGGTACAACTCGTTTAGAATATGGAGTGATTGGCGACAGTGTAAATATTGCCTCTCGGTTGGAAAGCTGCGAAAAAGATCGGCACGAAGATACTTGTCGGATCTTGATTGCAGAAGAAACATTACTGCATCTGGCAGACAAATTTGCAGTAGAATCTTGGGGAGCTTTACCATTTAAAGGTAGGGAACAAAAAGTTAATGTCTACCGCATTTTAGGAATGAAAAACAAATAAAAATACTGCATCTATCCCTCAAAAATCATGAAAAAAATGAAAAAAATTACTAAGTTTATCCTCAGTCTGACATCAGTTGGAGTAATAGTATTGATCGCCACACTTAACGCTTCCCAATTTGCGGTTATGGGACAACCGACTCCAGACGTAGATGGCAAGCCAATCACTCAATCGGGAGGCCCGCGCTTTAGTCAGCCCATCGAAGACAATCTGTCACCGGGCCTGGGATCTCCATCCCAACCGACGACACGGGGAGGATGCAGCATAAAGGATCAGAAAAATAAAGATCTCATACCCTTATTACCAAAAAATAAAATCGGACGGACTGTTTCAGAATATCCTGAATTCTTTTTGTACTTGCCTCAATCAGAGGCAAAAGTAGCCGAGTTTGTCCTGCAAGATGACAAGGGAAAGCAGATTTATCAAACAACTCTAAACATCAATAATTCTTCAGGGGTCATCGGCATTAGTCTCCCTACTAATAAGAATGTATCGCCATTGCAAATAGGCAAAAATTACAGTTGGTCTATTGCATTGATTTGCGATGATAAAGACAGATCCGCAGATGTATTTAAAAGAGGTATTGTGCGTCGAGTTGAAGTCAGTGCAGATATCCGTAGTCAATTGCAGAAGGCAGAACCGCGCCTGAAAGCAGTGATTTATGCTCAGACTGGAATTTGGCAAGATGCTCTAAGCACTCTAGTTGCTGCTCGTCGTGCTAATCCTAATGATGTAGATTTGGCTGCTGATTGGAAAATCTTGTTGGATTCAGTGAATTTGGGCGAAATTGCGGCTGAGCCGATCGCTCCCATCGATCCAAAGCCATAGTTTATTGCATTCTGGACGCAGTGGCGCAGAAACCGGGTTTTTTACGAAAATAGCTCGTTCCGCACCCAGATTCGGCTAAAAACCCGGTTTCTTTGTCGGAGTCCGTAATAGTATCGGTATTGTTCAAACAGTCAACAGTCAACAGTCAACAATCAACAATTATTTCGGTGCAACCGGAATCGATCTAATTTCTAACCCAATACGGTTTACTTAAGGCTTTTTGACGAATTTCTTAAGTCAACCATATTGCGGTAGGGGCGGCTTGGGCTCATAATTTATGAAATAATCGACTGTATCAAGGCAAAACCCGCCCTATAGGAGTAAACCGTATTGAATTATCAACTAGAAATCAAGTAAGTTACCAATATACATTCGATGAATCGGGCGGGTTTTGCATTCATCTTCTAGCTTGTATCAGATATTCTTCGCTAAACCCGCCCCTACAATATCCTATGTTTTTTATCTTTACCTATTTACCAATTTGTGTCCGCTTGAGACTAAAACCCTTGAAGAATCTCGCTTTTAGTTAAGTTTCTATCCCCCCTAGCCCCTTGAAAAAAGGGGGGGACAAGAGCCTTTTCAAAGTCAACCCCTACTCCCCTTTTTAATGGGGATTTAGGGGGATCGAGGC